>JANMQB010000309.1:0-8512 GCA_031370155.1 Hyphomicrobiales bacterium
GGTACAGTTCGCCGCTAGTGATGGCACCTACAACTTCGCCAAGTCCTTCGATTTCATTTTCCCGTCCGTGACGCCGGGCTCTCACACCGTGAAAATGCAGTTCAGGAGTCCCACTTCGGACGCGGTTGCTATCAACAAGCATACGATGGTCGTCCAGTTTCGCTGAGGGCACGGTCAATAGGAGCCCCGGGCAACCGGGACTCCCGCATTTCGGCAGACAAGATTTCAATTCAGGCACGGCTT
This sequence comes from Hyphomicrobiales bacterium, assembly GCA_031370155.1. GTDB lineage: Bacteria > Pseudomonadota > Alphaproteobacteria > Rhizobiales > Aestuariivirgaceae > Aestuariivirga. The sequence continues at coordinate 244 of JANMQB010000309.1, forward strand.
TCGCCGATGCATGTTTTTGTTGGATCGAAACGTTATCCTCGAGACCGCGGACGGGGTAATGTTACAATGTGCCGGCCGATTGCGGCCTTTGGTTGACAATCTTGCCCCCGCGCCTCTATGAGACGGCCCGAAGCCCTGATGGCGGAATTGGTAGACGCACTAGTTTCAGGTACTAGCGCTGAGAGGCGTGGAGGTTCGAGTCCTCTTCAGGGCACCAGCCTACGCTCGATGAGCTTCGGCTCGGCGAGCCAAATCGGATTGAACGGCGGCAGGCATCGCATGGCCATCAAGCTCTACAAGGGCGACCTGCCCGCCGGACTGGATTTCGGCAAGACGGTTGCCGTCGATACCGAGACCCTCGGTCTCGTCCCCCGTCGCGACAAGCTCTGCCTGGTGCAGCTCTCCTCCGGCGACGGCAATGCCCATCTCGTGCAGCTTGACCGCGCCGCCTACGAAGCGCCCAACCTCAAATCCCTGCTCACCGATCCGGCGGTCACCAAGATTTTCCATTTCGCCCGCTTCGACGTGGCCACCCTCAAGCAATATCTCGGCGTCGATACCCAGCCCATCTATTGCACCAAGATCGCCTCGCGGCTCACCCGCACCTATACCGACAAGCACGGCCTCAAGGACCTGATCAAGGAGCTCCTCGGCGTCGAGCTGAACAAGCAGCAGCAGAGTTCCGACTGGGGCGCTCACATGCTCTCCGACGCCCAGAAGCAATATGCCGCCCAGGACGTGCTCTATCTGCATGAACTCAAGGCCCGCCTCGACCAGATGCTGGAGCGCGAGGGGCGCGCCGGCCTGGCCAAGGCCTGTTTCGATTTCGTGCCGGTGCGCGCCTCACTCGACCTCGGGGGCTGGACCGAGGAAGATGTCTTCGCCCACTGACGAGAAAGCCTTCCCCGGCAGCGATGCGGCACGCCAGGCGAATAGGCGGGCGCGGCTGGCCCGCAACCTGGGCATCCTTGCCGCCGCCATGGCCTTGGGCTTCCTCGCCGTCTTCCTGATTCAGGCGGGGGTCTTTGCCGTCTTTCTGCCGAAGCAGCCCACCGCCCCGGTCGTGGTCGAAAACCCCGAACAAATCACCTCGTCCGGGTCCACGCTGGCCGGCTTCGACCGCGAACGCCAGCCCTATGAGGTGCGGGCGAAGACCGGCTACCAGGACAAGGACAAGCCCAATCTCGTTCATCTCGAGACTGTGACCGCGACCTTCCGCAAGACCACGGGCGAGGTCTATGATGTGACCGCGCGCCAGGCCCTCTATGATACCAAGGCCAAGGAGCTCGAGCTTTCGGGCGATGTCGAGATCGTCCAGCAGGGCCGCTTTACCGCCCGCATGGAACGCGCCCATGTGGTGGTCGAGGAGAAGAAGCTCACCTCGGACACGGCCATTGCCGTGACCCTGGCGGACGGAATGATCGAGGCCCATGGCCTTGAAATATCCAATGACGGCAAGACCATTCTGTTCTTGAATGGGGTCAAGGCCCGTTTCGGGCCTGACGTGCAACAGGGAGAAGGCGGCCAATGATGCGGAGACTGGCACTGATCGCAGCACTGCTTGTGCCGCTCGCCGCGGCGGGACCCGCGGCAGCGCAAGCGTCCAAGTCCACGTCCAAGGAAGTCATTATCACGGCCGACCGGATGGAAATTCTCGATGCCGAGAAGCGAGCGATTTTCACCGGCAAGGTCGATGCCAAGCGCGCCGACGTCCGCCTCACCAGCGACAAGCTGGTGGCAATCTATTCCGAGGTGAAACAGACCGACGGCAGCAGCAAGAACGAGGTGTCTAGGCTCGAGGCCGAAGGGAACGTCACCATCGTCACGGAGAAACAGACGATTACCGGCCAGTGGGCGAAAATGGATGTGAAGGCCGACAAGCTGGAGGTCGGCGGCAAGGTCAAGGTGGTACAGGGCCAGACGATTCTCCAAGGCGAGCTGCTCAACGTCGACTTGACCGCCGACAAGAGCGAGATGACCGGCGGCCGCGTCAAGGGCAGTTTCGTTCCGCAGTAGACGGATTTTCATTCAATATTAATGCGAATGGGCGGTAATCAGGGTGACGCAGGACGGTGAAGTGAGATCGGTTCCCGGTCCCGGCAGGGCAACAACGGCCCCGTCGCGGACGGCGCAACGGCGGGGCGCGGAAAAATCGCGCCCCGGCGGTTCGCAGGGAACCGGGCTGGCCGCCCGGCCGGGGCTTGTGGTTGAGGGGCTCTACAAGAGCTACAGTCGCAGGCCGGTGGTCAGGGGGGTGTCGCTCTCCGTCCAGCGTGGGGAAGCCGTGGGCCTGCTTGGACCCAACGGGGCCGGCAAGACGACCGTGTTCTACATGATCACCGGTCTGATTGCCGCCGACCGGGGAACGATCGGTCTCGACGGGGCGGATATCACCCATCTGCCGATGTACCGGCGCGCCAGGCTGGGTATCGGCTATCTGCCCCAGGAGAGTTCGATTTTCCGCGGTCTCACGGTGGAAGAAAATCTTCGCGCCGTTCTCGAGCTCGTCGAGCCCGGGAAAGCCGAGCGCGAGCGTGTGTTGCGTGAGTTGCTTGATGAGTTCTCGATCGCCCATCTCCGGCATTCGCCGGCTGTTGCGCTCTCTGGCGGCGAGCGCCGCCGCGTGGAAATCGCCCGCGCCCTTGCCGCCTCGCCGCAGTTCATGCTCCTCGACGAGCCCTTCGCCGGAATTGACCCGATTGCGATCGGTAATATTCGCAAGCTGGTGCGACAGCTCACCGCTCGGGGAATCGGGGTGCTTATTACGGATCACAACGTCCGCGAAACCCTCGAACTCGTCGACCGCGCCCTCATCATCCATGAGGGCAAGGTCCTGACCGAAGGCACGCCGCATGACATCGTCAACAATGCCGATGTGCGGCGCTACTATCTCGGCGCCGAATTCAGCATGTGAGGCCGCTGCATGGCGCTGATGCAAAGACTGGAATTGAGCCAGGGCCAGTCCCTGGTGATGACGCCGCAGCTGCAGCAGGCGATCAAGCTGTTGCAGATGTCGAACCTCGAGCTGCAGGCCTTCGTCGAAGGCGAGCTCGAGCGCAATCCGCTGCTCGAACGCGACGAGCCCGCCGGCACGGAAAAACCCGCGCCCAGCCAAGAGCCCGCGGGCGAGCCCGACATGGTGAGCGGGCTCGCCAGCGGCGCGAAAACCGAGGAACGCCTGCGCAGCCTCGATACCGATGTGGAAAACGTCTATCCCAATGAAGCCCGCGCCGATGCGGCGAACCGGGAGGTCCAGGGCCCCACCGATTCCGGCTGGGCCTCGCTCAGACCTTCCGCGGGCGGCTCCTTCAACCATGACGAGCTCGAGTCCGGCGCCGGTCTCACCCGCCAGCCGACGCTTGCCGAACATCTCGACCAGCAGCTCAATCTCGCCGTTGCCGATCCGCCTTCCCGGCTGATCGGCCAGCATCTGATCGGCATGGTGAACGAGGCGGGCTATCTGACCGGCGACATTGCCGGCGTGGCCGAAATGCTCGGTACCGGTGCCGACGATGTCGAGCGGGTGCTGAAAATCCTGCAGGGCTTCGATCCGCCCGGCGTCTTCGCCCGCGATCTCAAGGAATGCCTGGCCTTGCAGCTCCGGGAGGCGGAGCGCTACGACCCCGCCATGGCCACATTGGTGGCCAATCTCGAACTGGTGGCCAAGCGCGACTTCGCCGCCTTGAAGGCCCTGTGCAGGCTCGACCTCGACGACATTCAGGACATGATCGCCGAGTTGAAGCGGCTCAATCCCAAACCCGGCCATGCCTTCGGCGCCGAGCCGCTGCAGCCGGTCATTCCCGATGTCTTCGTGCGCGCCGCCCCCGACGGCACCTGGCTCGTCGAACTGAACAACGACACGCTGCCGCGGGTGCTGATCAACAACCGCTATCTGGCGGCGGTGTCGAAGACGGCGGCGCGCCAGGAAGACAAGGTCTATCTCAGCCAATGCCAGGCCAATGCCACCTGGCTGGTGCGGAGCCTCGACCAGCGTGCCAAGACCATCCTGAAAGTGGCGCGCGAGATCGTCCGCCAGCAGGATGCCTTTCTGGTGCTCGGCGTTCAGCACCTGAGGCCGATCAATCTCAAGACCGTGGCCGACGCCATCGAAATGCACGAATCGACGGTAAGCCGGGTGACCTCCAACAAATACATGGCGACGCCCCGCGGCATTTTTGAACTGAAATATTTTTTCACGACGGCGATTGCCTCTTCGGAAGCCGGCGGCGATGCCCACTCGGCCGAATCGGTCCGCCACCGGATCAAGGAACTGATCGCCGGCGAGGCGGCGGGCAATATTTTGTCCGATGACGCGATCGTCGATATGCTCAAGCTGGCGGGCATCGATATCGCCCGCCGGACGGTCGCCAAATATCGGGAATCGCTTGGTATTGCGTCTTCGATCCAGCGCCGCCGCGAGCTTCAGGCGCACCGCCGCCAAGACCGTTGACTTGGGCCGGGCGGGCGATTAGGTTCCGCGCCGCTTCGCGAGGGGGTTGCGGCCGGGCCCGTGCGGGGAGGCCGCGACGGCGGTTCGAGGCGGTGAGTTTCCGCATCATCCGGCAGACCAGTTGACGTTGCCATCGCAAACGCCCATTTCTAGGGGACGGGCGGGAAGGGACTCTGTCACACGCCATGCAGATCAAGATCACCGGGAAGAATCTCGATATCGGTGAGGCGCTGAGACGGCATATCGAGGAGCGCCTGCGTCAACTCCAGGGCAAATATTTCGAAGGAACGGTGCACGGCCACGTCACCGTCGAGCGCCAGCGCGCCGCCTTCCAGAGCGACTGCACCCTGCACCTGGCCACCGGCCTGGTGCTGCAGGCCCAGGGACTGGCGGGCGAGGCGCATCCGAGCTTCGATGCCGCCGCCCAGCATCTCGAAAAGCAGTTGAAACGCTACAAGCAGCGCCTCAAGGATCACCACAAGTCGCGGCGCGAGCCGGTCCGCCACAGCGAGGCCGCCAGCTATGTGATCGGCACCGCGGACGAAGAAGAAACCGAGCCCGCCGATCTCAATCCGGTAGTCATCGCCGAAACCGCCGCCAAGGTTCCCGAACTCACCGTCGGAGAAGCCGTCATGCAACTCGACATCTCTACCGTTCCTTTCGTGCTATTCCGCAACAGCGGCCACGGTCAGATCAACGTCGTGTACCGCCGCAACGACGGCAACATCGGCTGGGTCGATCCCCGCCCCACCGCCTGAACCCATTACCGGTTTTCCGCAACGAGGTCGATCCCATGGTTCTTGCCGATATCATCGACGCGCGGTCGGTTCTTCCGAACCTCAAGGTGCAAAGCAAGAAGCAGCTTCTGCAGGAACTGGCGCAGGCCACGGCGAAGCTGACCGGCATCGATCACCGGGCGATTTTCGAAACCCTGTCGACCCGCGAGAAGCTGGGCTCCACCGGGCTCGGCCAGGGTATCGCCGTGCCGCACGGCAAGATCGCGGCACTCGACCGTGTCTGCGGCGTGTTTGCCAGATTGGCTGGTCCGGTGGATTTCGGTGCGGTCGACGGCCAGCCGGTCGATCTGGTGTTCGTGCTGCTCGCCCCCGATCATGCCGGCGCCGACCATCTCAAGGCGCTGGCCCGCATCTCGCGCTTGATGCGCGATCCGGCAATGGTGGCAAAACTGCGCGGCACAGACACGGCGGAAGGCCTCTACGCCATCTTGACCGAGCCCTCGACGACGGCCTCGGCCGCCTAGTTGTGAGCTTTCAATAGGTTGTCCATCCGGTCCGGATCGAGGATGCTGGGGTTGCGAAACTTCAGAGTCCAAGGGGAGGACCGGATGAACATTCACAAGAATGCCCGATTGACACCGCGCGGTCGAGAGCAGGTTGTGCGGCAGCTTGAAGCCGGGCTGGCGGTGGCCGCAGTGAGCGAAGCAGCGGGCATGGCCTCGAGGCATTGGCGGGCAGCCTTGTGATCGCTGGTGTTTCCGGGGATGAGCAGCATCACGCATGGCTTGTCCTCACCATCGGCTACGAGGTGGATTTTGGTCGTCCGGCCACCTTTGCTGCGACCAATAGCAAGTAGGGAGGCCCCTTCTTGCGCCCAGCTTGGCAAGCCCGAGCTTTGATATCGATCAATGACCGGGCGATCGCCGCATTGTAAAGATGGGCTTAGGGGTGTGTTCACGAGAGGAGAAGCAGATGTTGAAGTTATGCCAATTAATAGGCGGTGTGGCGATCATCGCTTCCGTCATGGTCACATCGGCTCACGCGGATGCCGTAGTGAAGGTGTCGTTGATCGACAAGATAGGCGATGTCGATCTGAGCAAATCCATGGGTTTGGGCATGGGTATGCGCGGCGACATGAAATTGGCCGGGATGGCTATCAGCGTCAACCCCCAGGTGGTGCCCCGCGGCAACGTAAAATTCAACGTCACCAATTTGGCCAATACATTCGTGCACGAAGTCATTATCGCACCCGTGACCGACGAGAATGAGTTGCTAACTTATGATGCAACCAAGAACAAGGTGGACGAAGAAACCATCAAGACCTTAGGACAAGTCGCCGAAATCGATCCCAGCAAGTCGGCATCATTGACGCTGGAGTTGAAGCCGGGAAAGTATGTCCTCTATTGTAATTTGCCCGGCCATTTCATGGCGGGCATGTGGACGGTGATCGAGGTGAAGTAGCCAGAATCCCGCGCCTCACAACCCATAAAGGGTCGGACCATAATCAGTGAACGCTCATCGGCAGGAGCTCATGCTCGAAGGCGCTGCCGATCGCCGCCTCGCGGCTGCCGGAAATCGAAACCGGCGTGCCATCGGCGGCATACAGGCAGAAGAGCCTGGCCTCGGGAGGCACGGCGGCCTGCGCGCCGATCAGCCGGATGGCTTCCAGGCCCTCGATTTCGCGGATATAGGCCAGCGCACCGCCGCCCAGCTGGGCGAGCTCGGCTGCTGACAATTCGGGCTTTCCGCCTTCCTTAACATTCATCTCCATGCCCTCGCATAAGCGGCACTTTCGGGCTCCAGCCCATCCGGCACCGGAACCCCTCTCGCCACCTGATATGTGAAGCGGCAAGAGGCGTTTCAAGGCCTTGGCGGGACGCCGTCCACACCCCGCTTGCAAAAGAATGCGAGTTGTCGTCAACTGGTTTCAGGCCTGATCAGCCGGTCAAAAAATCAGGGAGGTTTCATCATGATCAAGAAACTGCTTGCCGCCGCCGCAATGACGGCGATGATGGCAGCCGCAGCCTTTGCCGCCGACGACAAGCCCGCTGTGCTCTTTGACATTGGCGGCAAGTTCGACAAGTCCTTCAACGAGGGCATCTACAACGGTGCCCAGAGGTTCACCAAGGAAGCCGGCATCGCCTACGGCGAATTCGAGATCGCCAACGAGGCCCAGCGCGAGCAGGCACTGCGCAATTTCGCCGACCAGGGCTACAGCCCGATCATCGCGGCGGGCTTCGCCCAGGCGGCCGCTCTCGAGAAGGTCGCCAAGGAATATCCCGACCAGAAATTCGCCATCATCGACATGGTCGTCGACCTGCCCAACGTGCAGTCGATCGTCTTCAAGGAAGACGAAGGCTCCTATCTCGTCGGCATGCTCGCCGCCATGGCGTCCAAGTCCGGCAAGGTGGGCTTCGTCGGCGGCATGGACATTCCGCTGATCCGCAGATTCGCCTGCGGCTATGTGCAAGGTGTCAAGGCCGCCAACCCCAACGCCACCGTGTTCCAGAACATGACCGGCGACACGGGTGCCGCATGGAACGATCCGGTGAAGGGCGGCGAGCTCGCCAAGTCGCAGATCGCGCAAGGCGCCGACGTCGTCTATCACGCGGCCGGGGGCACCGGCGTCGGCGTGCTGCAGGCGGCCGCCGACGGCGGGGCGCTGGGTATCGGCGTCGATTCGAACCAGAACGGCATGCACCCCGGCAAGGTGCTGACCTCGATGCTGAAGCGCGTCGATGTCGCCACCTATGACGTGATGAAGACGGCCAAGGACGGCACCTTCAAGCCCGGCATTAAGTCGCTGGGTCTCGCCGAGGACGGCGTCGGCTATGCCATGGACGACAACAACAAGGATCTGGTGACCGCCGACATGCAGGCCAAGGTCGAAACCGCCAAGGCCGACATCATCGCCGGCAAGCTCGCGGTGCACGACTACATGTCGGACGAGAAATGCCCGGTTGAATAAGCAAAATCCGGCCGTCCAGCCCAGCTGTCAAACCGGCCCCCGATAGGTGTCCGGGGGGAACTCCAGCCGGGACTGATAGCTGGGGTGGAGCGGTCCTTTAATTTGTTTGAAGCC
>JANMQB010000338.1:0-6830 GCA_031370155.1 Hyphomicrobiales bacterium
GCGGCCAGATTTCGATGAAGAAGAAGTAGAAGCGGCGGTGCGCCAGATCGATGAGGATGGCCTGATCCGGCGCGTAGTCGCCGCGATCAAAGCGGAGCCACGGGGCCAGGTAATAAATGCCCAGCGTGACCGCCATGATGATCCATTTGAGGCGGCGGAATGTGCCTTGGACGTTCTTTGGATGAATCTTCACGCGCGCGGCGTAAAGCGAACGCCGCCCAGCGCTGTTCACCGCCTCGGCTTCAAGACGATCGTAGGCCGGCGTCTCTATCGTACTAATGACTTGGACCATCGTTCCCCTTGAGGTCCTGCATGAGCCTTACTGACCGGGTGCCGCCTGCTCTCCGCCACCGAGCGAATGCACATAGATGGCAAGCTGCTTGATGGTCGCCGCGTCGAGACGTTCGCCCCAGGCCGGCATGACGCCATGCCGCGGTTTTTGAATTTGCGCCATGATTGCGGCCAAATCGGCGCCATAGAGCGAGATTTGATCGGACAGATTGGGGCCGCCCACGTCCCGGTTGGCCCCGCCGCGATCGCTGTGGCAGGCCACGCAGTTTTCGGCAAAGACCTGCTCGCCGCGAGTAGCGGCCGCGGCATCGGCCTCGCCGCCCGACAGCTTAACGACAAAATTTGCAACATCTATTTTCTGTTCCGGCGTCAAAACGCCGTCGGCGCCGAAGGCGGGCATCTGCGAATCGCGGGTTTCGTTGTTGAGGGTGAAGCGGACGCCGTTCTGCAAGGTGGTGTGGATCTGATCGAGGGTGCCTCCCCACAGCCAGTCGTCGTCATTGAGATTGGGATAACCGGGAGAACCGGTTGCACCCGAGCCGTGGCACTGGACGCAATTGACCTTGAAGGCCGCGGCGCCGCCGGCTCTCGCGAACTGCAGCAGGTCCTGATCCTTGACGATCTCCTCGAGGCTGGCGGTGCGGATTGTCTCCAGCCGCTGGGACTGCGCCGCCTGGGCCGCGGCGATCTCTGCGGCAACCTCGGCCCGGGATGAATAGCCGAAAATCCCCGGCGTGGCCTTGGTCAGGAGCGGCCAGGCGGGATACACGATGGTGTAGCCCAGCGCCCAGATGACGGTGGCATAGAAGGTCAGTATCCACCAACGCGGCAGCGGCGTGTTCAGCTCCTTGATGCCGTCCCATTCGTGGCCGGTGGTGGCGGTGCCGGTGACGTCATCGGTTTCGATCTTCGACATCGGGATCAATCCTTGGGGTCGTTCTCAAGCGGAATTCTTGCCGCCTCGTCGTATTTGCGTTTGGAGCCGGGGCGGAAGACGAAGACTGCAACCGCGACGAAGAAAGCGACCATGGCGACAAGACCCCAGCTATCGGCGAACTGGCGCAGCGCATCGTAGGTCATGACATCACCTCAAATTCGCTTCCGCCTCATAGGCGGAGAAATCGACGAGGGTTCCAAGCATCTGCAGATAGGCGATAAGCGCGTCCATCTCGGTGAGCTTTCCCGGCTGGCCGTCGAAGTCGCGCGCCTGCGCCTTGGGATAGCGGGCGAGCAGGCCGTCCGTGCTCTCGCCGCCGGCCTGGGCGATCATGTCGGCCGCCGCATTGGCGAACATATCCTCCGTGTACGGAACACCGACCGCGGCATTGGCCTTGAGATGGTCCGCCATGGCGGCGGGCTTGAGCTCTGCCCGCATCAGGAAAGGATAGCCGGGCATAACCGATTCAGGCACCACGCCGCGCGGATCGATCAGGTGCTCGCGCTGCCAGTCGTCGGAATAGCGGCCGCCGACACGGGCGAGATCGGGACCGGTGCGCTTCGAACCCCACTGGAAGGGATGATCGTACATCGACTCGGCGGCCAGGCTGTAATGGCCGTAGCGTTCGACCTCGTCGCGGAAGGGACGGATCATCTGGCTGTGGCAGACATAGCAGCCTTCGCGGATATAGATATTGCGGCCGGCGAGCTCGAGCGGCGTATAGGGCCGCATGCCCTCGACCTTCTCGATGGTGTTTTCGAGATAGAACAGGGGTGCGATCTGCACCAGGCCGCCCACGGTGACGACCAGGAAGCAGAAGATCAGCAGCAGCGTGGCGTTTCTTTCGATGGTGCCGTGATTGAGCATGGCGCGTCCCCCTATGCCGCGACCGGAGCGCCGACCGGCGCCTCGACGCGGGTGTCGCCACGCACCGTGCGGACGAGGTTGTAGACCATGATCAGGGCCCCGGCGAGGAACAAGAGCCCGCCGAATGCCCGGAGGACGTAATAGGGATGCATCGCCGCCACCGACTCGGCGAAGGAATAGACCAGGAAGCCCTGATCGTCGTATTCGCGCCACATCAGGCCCTGCATGATGCCCGAGACCCACATGGCCGAGGCGTAGACGACGATGCCGAGGGTGGCGATCCAGACGTGCCAGCTCACCAGCTGCAGCGAGTAGAGTTCCTTGCGGCCCCACAGCCTGGGGAAGAGATGATACATGCAGCCTATGGAGATCATGCCGACCCAGCCGAGGGCTCCGGAATGCACATGGCCGATGGTCCAATCCGTGTAATGCGACAGCGAGTTCACCGACTTGATCGACATCATCGGGCCCTCGAAGGTCGACATGCCGTAGAAGGCGACCGAAATCACCATCATGCGCAGCACGGGATCGGTGCGCAGCTTGTCCCAGGCCCCCGACAGCGTCATCAGGCCGTTGATCATGCCGCCCCAGGAGGGCATCCACAGCATGATTGAGAACACCATGCCGAGCGTCTGGGCCCAGTCGGGAAGTGCGGTGTAGAGCAGGTGATGGGGGCCCGCCCAGATATAAAGGAAGATCAGCGACCAGAAGTGCACGACCGACAGGCGGTAGGAATAGACCGGCCGCTCGGCGCGCTTGGGCACGAAATAATACATCATGCCGAGGAAGCCGGAGGTGAGGAAGAAACCCACTGCATTGTGGCCGTACCACCACTGCGTCAGCGCGTCCTGGACGCCGGAGAACAGCGAATAGCTCTTCGATCCGAGGAAGGAGACGGGAACCGCGAGATTGTTGACGATGTGCAGCATCGCAATCGTCACGATGAAGGAGAGATAGAACCAGTTGGCAACATAGATGTGCGGTTCCTTGCGCCGCACGATGGTGCCGAAGTAGACGAGGAAATAGGCGACCCAAACCACGGTGAGCCACAGATCGACATGCCATTCGGGTTCGGCATATTCGCGCGACTGGCCGGCGCCGAGCAGATAGCCAGTGGCCGCCAGCACGATGAACAGCTGGTAACCCCAGAACACGAACCAGGCGAGATTGCCGAAGGCGAGCCGCACGCGGCAGGTGCGCTGGACCACGTAGAAGCTGGTGGCGATCAGGGCATTGCCGCCGAAGGCGAAGATCACCGCCGAGGTATGAAGCGGCCGCAGCCTGCCGAAATTGAACCATTCGAGATCGGGGTTCCAGGCGGGATAGGCAAGCTGCAGGGCGATGACGACGCCGACCAGAAAGCCCACAACGCCCCAGAACATGGTGGCAATAGCGCCGGCGCGGATGACGCCGTCGTCATAGCCGGTCGCAGCGGCTTGCCGCGTTTCGCCAAAGCTGAAATTCCTGGCCCGATAGGCAATCGTGAGCAGGGCCGCCGCCGCAAAGATGAACATGTGGACGGCATAGGCCTGATCCTTGGCCAGTGCGCCGAGGCTCACGGCGGTTATCGTCGCGAGTCCGAGCACGGCAAATTGCACCAATGAAACGGAAGCCCCCATCGTCGTCCCCTTCAACGGATTTCCTGCAGCAGTTTATTAGTGCCGGGCAGGGAGTTCCAGCATTGATTTGGATCAACCCGGCATTCACCAGAGCGCCGGCAGGCGGTCAATACGGCTCGTGCGAATGAAAGGAGTCTGCTGGCCCCCAGCGGAAATTCAAACCGGTCCACTACCGCCCGGCAATGACACATGAGTGGAGTTGGCGGATCGGCTATACTGCCACGAATCATGAGCAAGCATGTTCCCCCGCCGGAAGCGCCGAAAGACATCGAGCGGATCGAGCTGAAGGATGCGCTGGAAGAGCGCTATCTGGCCTATGCACTCTCCACCATCATGCACCGGGCGCTGCCCCGTTCGCGACGGGATTGATTGACCGCCGACAGGGAGTGGCGCAGCATGATGAGCTTGCAATCGGCGGCGCAAAGAGGTCGGGCATGAACGTCTTGGACACAAGTTTTGCTGGCTCGATCCCGGCGCTCTACGATCGCTATCTCGGCCCTCTCATTTTCGAGCCTTATGCGGTCGATCTGGCCGAGCGTGTGTCGCGCCTGTCGCCGCGGAGCGTACTCGAGACGGCCGCCGGTACCGGAATCGTGACCGGCGAATTGGCCAAGCGGCTGGCGACCGGCGCGACCATCCTTGCCACCGATCTCAATCCGGCCATGCTCGAAGTCGCGGGCGAGAAAGTGAAGGCACCCAATGTCTCTTGGCGGCAGGCCGATGCGACCGCATTGCCTTTCGGAGACGCCAGCTTCGATGCCGTGACCTGTCAGTTCGGTGTCATGTTCTTTCCCGACAAGGTGACCGCATACCGCGAGGTCTATCGTGTGCTCCGGCCGGGCGGGCATTTCATCTTCAATGTCTGGGACCGCATCGAGCTCAACGAAATACCGGAAACGGTGAGCGACGCCGTTGCCGCGTGCTTTGCGGAAAACCCGCCGCAATTTCTCCGCCGCACGCCCCATGGTTACTACGACGTGGCGGCGATCCGTGGTGCACTTGGTCAAGCGGGGTTTGGCAAGGTCGCCGTCGAACATGTTGCCAAGCGCAGCCGCGCCAGCAGCCATCGCGATCCGGCCATCGGTTTCTGTCAGGGAACGCCGCTTCGCAGCGAAATCGAGGCCCGCGATCCGAAGCGACTGCAACCGGTGACCGAAGCCGCTGCGGAAGCGCTGGCCCGCCGCTTCGGACGGGGTCCGATCGAGGGCGGCATCCAGGCGATCGTATTCGCCGCCAGACGGTAGAAGGACTGGGCCCGGCGGGCAGGGTGGCAATGGCGGGGGTTTAAGCGTTTCCGGCGCACGCCGATGAGCCGTTATTTTGCACCTAGCACGTGCCTTTTGATGATTGTACCATATGTGCGACATCGTGCTGTTTATTCTGTGCACATCGATTATCCGAGTATGGGGGGTGTGATGTCCGAGGAGTATTACAAATCCTTATCGAAATGGTGGGAAGACCAGTGGGACAGGCATAACTACTCAGTATATGCTATTGGTGCATCCATTTTTCTAACCGTGCTATTTTACTTCATCTCTTATGCGGAACCGTCCGCGAAAGCAGGAGAAATCACCCAACGTTTCTTGCTAGGAATCATCGTACATACTGTGCCCTCCCTCATTATTATAATAATTTCCTTTGTCCTATTTAGACAGATATCGGACAAGAAGGCCGAGAGAGCGAAGCTGGAGTTGTTATCCGAGATCGAAGACAGAATAAAAAGATCCGTAACTTCGGAATCAGATCTCCGAAAGATGCTGCACGAGTCGGGATTGCAAGGCGTCTATGAACGTCATTACCGAGACATAATCATTAAACAGATAGGAACATGCAGCAAAGAAGTCGGGATTTTACACACCTACTTAGTGGGGCCCCATTCATTTGAGCAGGCGTTTGTTAGCGCCTCTCAAAACGGAGCAAAGATCAAAGTCTTATTGCTTGATCCGGACTCTGCAATAGCGAGACAGAGGTCCATAGACCTGTGGCCGGGAGACAGCCCAACGGAAGCCGATGAAAGATATGTACCAAGCCAAATTCGCATGACAGTAGACGAATTTAGGAGAATAATCCGAACAAACAACCTAAGGAATTTCGAGATTAGATTGTATGATAGTCTGTTGTCGGTGCAGATTTTTCGCTGTGATGACGACGTGTACTGCGGTTTCTATCCACATGGAAAAAAGGCCTTAGAGGCAGCTCAGTTGAAAATCCATGGGCGCACCTACCTTAGCAGCCAGTTTCTGAACGAGTTTGATCTCGTTTGGGACATGGCCACGCCTGTGGATACTCGCTAAGGCCTTCGTCCATTTCGGCGTTCAGTCAGGTCGACCTGTAGCGGAAGTGCAAACCGATCCACTACCGCCCGGCAATGACAACTGAGCGGAACTGCCGGATCGGCTATACTCCTCCGAATCATGAGCAAGCATGTTGCCCCGCCGCAGGGGCCGAAAGACATCGAGCGGATCGAGCTCAAGGACGCGCTGGAAGAGCGCTATCTGGCCTATGCGCTCTCCACCATCATGCACCGGGCGCTGCCCGATCTGCGCGACGGGCTCAAACCCGTCCACCGCCGCCTGCTGCATGTGATGCGGCTGCTCAGGCTCGATCCCGGCACCGCCTTCAAGAAATCGGCGAAGATTGTGGGCGACGTCATGGGTGGCTTTCATCCCCATGGCGACCAGTCGATCTACGACGCGCTGGTCCGCCTCGCCCAGGATTTCGCGGCGCGCTATCCGCTGATCGACGGGCAGGGCAATTTCGGCAACATCGACGGCGATAGCGCGGCCGCCTACCGCTACACCGAAGCGCGCATGACCGAGGTGGCGCGCCTGTTGCTCGACGGGCTCGACGAGGACACCGTCGATTTCCGCCCCAATTACGACGGCAGCCTGCAGGAGCCCATCGTGTTGCCCGGCGCCTTTCCCAATCTGCTGGCCAATGGCGCTTCCGGCATCGCGGTGGGCATGGCGACTTCGATCCCGCCGCACAACGCCGCCGAACTTTGCGATGCGGCACTGCATCTGATCAAATATCCCAATGCCACCGCCGACAAGCTCACCCAGTTCGTGGCGGGGCCGGATTTTCCGACGGGCGGCATTATCGTCGACGACCGCGCC
>JANMQB010000340.1:0-5429 GCA_031370155.1 Hyphomicrobiales bacterium
GCCGTTGGCCACCTTCTCCCCGCACTGCGTGCGGGGAGAAGGGGAATTTCTGAGATGCCGGCACTCGAACAGCCCTTTGAACACATGTGAAGCCGGGAGCGGCTTTCGCCGGGATGACGGTTAAGGATGGACCCGTGCAACGCAATTGGCACTGGACCCTTTCCGGCTTCCGGTCTTAAATCCAAAGAAAATTCAAAGGGGACGGAGCGCATGAGTGCGGGCGTTGAACTCGACCGCGTGACGGTGAGATTCGGGCAATTCACCGCGGTGAGCGGAGCCACCCTCGCCATCAAGGGTGGCGAGTTCTTTTCCTTCCTGGGCCCCTCGGGCTGCGGCAAGACCACGATCCTGCGCACTGTTTCCGGCTTTCTCGATCCCTCCGAAGGTGCTGTCCGCATCGACGGCCGGGACATGGCGGGCATTGGCCCCAACAAACGGCCGACCGCGCTGATCTTCCAGAACCTGGCGCTGTTTCCGCTGATGACGGTCTCGGAAAATATTACCTATGGCCTCAGGGTGCGGGGCATGCCGAAGGCCGAGCGCATGAGGAAGGCCGGGGAGCTTCTGGATCTCATCGCCCTGCCGGACCAGGGCAGCAAGCTGGTGAGCGAACTTTCCGGCGGGCAGAAACAGCGCGTGGCGATCGCCCGGGCGCTGGCCGTCGAACCGCAGGTGCTGCTGCTCGACGAGCCGCTTTCGGCGCTCGATCTCAAGCTCCGGCAGCACATGCGCAACGAACTTCGCGATATCCAGCAGCGCGTCGGCATCACTTTCATCTACATCACCCACGACCAGGGCGAGGCGCTCACCATGTCGGACCGCATTGCGGTGATGAATGAAGGGGTGATCGAGCAGGTGGCCGACGGCAAGTCCGTCTATGACAATCCCGACACGGCCTTCGTGGCCTCTTTCGTCGGCGAGAACAATCCCTTCGCCGGCAAAATTGTGAAGGCGGACAAGGACGGCGCGGTGATCGAAACGGCCTTCGGCCGCTTGCACGGCCGCAATCCCAAGAACCTGAAGGCGGGCAGCAGGGCGATCCTCTTCGTGCGCCCCGAGTCGTTCAAGCTCGGCAAGGGCGGCAAGGACACGACATTTACATCGACCGTGCTCAATGTCGCCTTCGAGGGCAATGCCACCCACGTCTTCCTCAAGGGTGCGGCCAAGAAGGACATTACCGTCACCGTCGGCCGCCATGGCGGCGCCAGGATACCGGAGCAGGGGACCTCGGCCGCGATCCATTATGACACCGATTACGGCCTCGTCCTGCCGGAAGGGAAGATGGCCCGTGAGTAGATTCGCGATCTTTCTCATCCCCGTTGTCGTCATCGCCTTCTTCTGGGCGCTGGCACGCTATGAGGCGAAGGCGGTCCACGATCCCACCCACAAGAGCTTCTTCGAGCGCAACGGCATGACGCTCGGCATCGTCTTCATCGCCCTCGTCGCCTTCTGGACCCTGTTCCTCGTCGTGCTTCCCTATCTCTACATGGCGCAGGAGAGCTTCCATCCGAAGTTGCCGCCTTTGAAGCGCGGCGGGCCGGAGGATTTCCTCACCATCCAGCAATACAGGTCCTTCTTCGTCGAGCCATCGAGCGGCGACTGGAACTCCAACCACATGTCGGCGTTCCTGTTCTCGATTCTGGCTTCGGTCCTCGTCACCGCCGCCAATTTCGCCATCTGCTATCCGCTCGCCTATTACATGGCCCAGGCCGGAACCGCCCAGAAGGTGCGCCTTCTCATGCTCGGGCTCATCGTTCCCTACTGGGTGAACGAGATCCTGCGGGCCTTCTCGCTGCGCCTGCTGCTGGCCTCCAGGGGCCTGATCAACCAGGCCCTCATGGGCCTCGGCATCACCGAAACGCCGATAGATTTCCTCGGCAACGACACGGGCCTCTATGTCGGCCTGTCCTACGCATATCTGTTGATCATGATCTTCCCGCTCTACAACGCCATCGAGAGCCTCGACAAGAACCAGATCGAGGCGGCCCGCGATTTAGGCGCCCCCTGGTGGCGCATCCACAAGGACGTGGTCATGCCCTATGCCAAGCCCGGCATCGCCTCGGGCTGCACCTTGGTGTTCATGCTGTCGGCGGGATCGCTGGCCGCACCGCAATTCCTCGGCGGGCCCAGGACCTTATGGTTTACCTTGATCGTCTACGACTTCTTCTTCCAGGCCTTCAACTGGCCGCGGGGTGCCGCTTACGCCTTCATCCTGCTTGCCGCCTGCATCGTCTTCGTCATGCTGATGCTGCGCCTGTTCAAGGTCTCGCTCGGGGAGACGATCCGATGAGCTCGCGCATCGTCATGAAGGCGATGATCGCCTTCTACGTCTTCCTGTTCTTCCTCTATCTCTTCGGGCCGCTCATGGTGATGAGCGCCACCGCCTTCAACACGCCCGCCTATCCGCAGGCCTATCCCTTCGAGGGCTTCACGCTCGGCTGGTTCGTCAAGCTGTGGAACCACCGGGCGATGATGGAGGGCTTGTGGAACTCGGTCATCATCGGCTTCGGCGCCGTCGCCGTCTCCGTGCCGGTGGGCTTGGCGGCCGCCATCGTCATGAACCAGATCTACGACCGGGCCCGCGGGCTTTATTATCTCGTCACCGTCTCGCCGGTGCTGACGCCGGGCGTGATCATCGGCATTTCGACGGTGATCTTCTGGAAGGACATGATGGGCCTCACCGATTTCACCAAGGCGGTTTTCTACAAGGGCGTCATTCTCGCCATCCTCGGCCAGTCGAGCTTCATCGCCGCCTATTGCCTGCTGATCATCATGGCAAGACTCCAGCGCTTCGACCGCGCCCAGGAGGAAGCCGCCCTCGATCTGGGAGCCAGCTATCCCCAGGTCTTCTGGCACATATTGCTGCCCTTCCTGAAACCGGCGCTGATTTCGGCGGCGGTCATCGCCTTTCTCTCCTCCTTCGAGAACTACAACACCACGACTTTCGCCATTCTCGCCGACAAGACGCTGGTGACGGTGCTGGCGGGCGAGGTGCGCCAGGGCACGACGCCGGCGCTCTCGGCGCTGGCCGTCATCATCATTTCGATTTCGCTGGCCGGCGCCATCGCTTATGAAGTGATGAAGCGCCGCGAGGAAGCGGCCAGCGAGCGCGCCAAGGAACGCGCCAAGCTCGCCGAACGCGGCGACGTGATGCCGGCGGCGGTGGCGGCGGCGGCTTGAGGCAGTCCCAATTTGGCCAATTTCGCCGTTCAGCCTGGCCACCGCGAGATGCCCGTCGCCCGGCAGAGGCGGCCGGCCAACTGGAGGGTGCAAGACATGAAGAGAATTGCTGTCTATTGCGGACTGGCGGTAGCGCTGTTTCTCTCTCTGGTTGGCCTGGAAACCATTAAGAGCGACGAACCGTTTTCGATTGTCGAGTTCTCCGGCGATCTCTTCGAGACGGCCCTTCTGGCGCTGGCTGTTATCGCCACCAGCTATTTTGCCCAGGAAATGCGCGAGGTGCGGAGCGAGCGCAACGAACTTCTCGGCAAGTTGTCAGCCGCCCGCGCCGACGGCAAAAAATGGCGTTCCGCAGCGCGGGTTCACATCAATGGCCTGGGTTCCGCCATCCGCCTGCAGTTCACCGACTGGCGCCTGACGGCGGGCGAAAGCGACGTGGCACTTCTGATGCTGAAAGGCCTGTCGCACAAGGAAATTGCCGAAGTCCGGAACTCCAGCGCCGCGACGGTCCGCCAGCAGGCGGCTGCGATCTATGGCAAATCGGGCCTCGCCAGCCGCGCCGAACTGGCGGCGTATTTCCTCGAGGATCTGTTTCCATCGGAAAGCGATCGCGGCAATGGTCCGGTGCGGACGCTGACGCTGGTCGACAGACTGGCCGACAGCGAAGCCTGATCCCGCCGCCGGGCGCCACTCACACTTGTCATATGCAAGCCGAGTGACCGGCTCCCGATGCCGGCCGGTGCCGCGTATCGCATGAGGCGGATTGTTGCCGGCGGTTGACGGCGCATTGTGGCAACATCGCGGATGTTCGCCGTCCGTCTTGTTCAGGTGCTGCAAGACCGGTCTTGCCCGCGGTTGCGTGAATCCAGCGCCATGAATGGGAGCCCCGGCTCCCAGACCTCAGGAGTGTTGTCATGAAAATTTGTCCCGCCAAGCCGGCCGCGTTCGCAATCCTGATCGGCATTGCACTTGGCTCGCCTCCGGGGGCCAGCGCCCAACCGGTAATTCCGCTCAAGGAAGCCAAGCTGAACATCGAACACAATGCCACCGACCATGACACCGGCTTCCAGGGAGCCATCGACAGCGAGGGCTGGAGGCAACTGACCGTTACGGGTCCGGACGGTGAAATTCTCAAATTCGAGGGCCGCGGGAAGTTGCGCGAGCTCGGACTGACCGAACTCTTCTTCGAAACCGTCGAGCCGGAGAACGCCGAAGTTCCGATCAACCAGCTTCTGTCGACGCTGCCGGAAGGCCATTACAAGATCTCCGGGCCGGTGGCAGGCGGGGACGGCGGCATCACGTCGGGAACAGCCTGGCTCACGCACAACATTCCCGCCGGTCCCGTTCTCCTCTCTCCTGCCGAGGGTGCGACGGTTCCCGTCGGCGACCTCGTCATGCGGTGGAATCCGGTCACCAAAACGATCAAGGGCACCAAAGTCAAAATCATCTCCTATCAGCTCATCGTCGAAAAGGACCAGCCGCCGCAGCGGCACATGATCGGCCAAACCGGATCCCTGAGCATGTACCTTCTGCCTTCGGTGACCCGAATTACGGTTCCGAGAGCCTTCCTCGAACCGGCGTCGCCCTACGATTGGGAAGTGCTGGCCATCGAGGAGAGTGGCAATCAAACGCTCTCGTCAGGCACGTTCCAGACCCAGTGACCTGGAGCTGCCGCCCGGTGAGGTGGCTCAAGTCTTCGCCGTCTGCCGCAGCCTGGAGCCGCGCAGCAGGCCCGCCTGTTCGACCACCGGATAGGCGGCGGCCACCACATGGGAATTGATCCGGTGCAGGTCGCGGATCATGTCGACATAGAGGGCACTGCGCCGGAGTGCAGCACCACGGCCGCGCGAGCCGGAACGGAAATGCTCGTCCAGGACCTTGTTCTCCAGCGCCCGGAAGGCATCCTTCTGGGCGATGAGGCGCTTGGCGCCTTCGAGATCGCCCGACGAGAGAACTCCGGTCGCCATGCGCAGATTGTCGTGGATGATCAGGCAGAGATCGTCGAGCGAGGCCTGTTCCTCGGGCGTGAAGGCGATGCTCTCCTTGGCCTTGGCCTTGATGCGGTCGGCGAGATTGAGATGAATGACGTCGCCCGCGTGTTCGAGATTGCTGGTGTAGAGAGTGATCTCGAGCGCGCGCCGCGCCTCCGCCGCCGAGAGCTCCGCCTGGGCCAAATCGGCAAGAAAACTCTGCACCGCCGTCTGGAAGGCGTTGAGGCGCTCGTCGAGGCCCTTGAGCAGCTTGAGCGT
>JANMQB010000342.1:0-4017 GCA_031370155.1 Hyphomicrobiales bacterium
CACCGTCACCCTGAACCGCGGCCTCGACACCTGGTTTTCCGAGCGCACCCGCGCCATCGTCGATTCCGCCGTCACCGTTGCCGAAGCCTATCTGCGCGACCATGCCGAAGCGACGCGCGGCGATGTCGCCGGCATTTCCGCCGATCTCGCCCAGCAGAAGGCGCTTTACGATAGCGACCGCGCCGGTTTCGTGCGCCGGGTGGCGCGGCATGTGGCACTGCGCGGGCTGGCCGCCGCATTCGTCTTCGAGCAAGGCCAGAAGCGCATCGACGTCAAGGTTACCGCCAACGACAAGATCGAATTCCGCGCGCCCCCCGCCGATGCGCTGGCCCGCGCCGGCACCGGCGAGCTCGTGCTCATACCGCCGGGGCAGGGCGGCAATGTCGTTCGTGCGCTGATCAAATTGCAGAATTTTCCCGATCATTATCTCTACATCTACCGCGTCATCAATGCCTCGGTGCTCGACCAGCTCGCCAAGACTCGCGACGCCAAGGCGGAATACGACAAGCTGATGCAGCAGCGCCTCGGCGTGCAGCTCACCTTCGCCATGATGTATGCGGTGGTCGCCTTCGTTTTCCTGCTCGCCGCCGTGTGGACCGGGCTGTGGTTCTCCGACCGGCTGGTAGCGCCGGTCGTGCGCCTGCTGGATGCCGCGCGCCGGGTGTCACGCGGCGATCTCGACGCCAAGGTCGAAACCATCGACGGATCGGACGATCTTGCCACCCTGTCGCGCACCTTCAACCTGATGACCGGGCATATCAAGGACCAGCGCGACGAACTCGTCGCCGCCAACGAGAAGATCGATACGAGACGGCGCTTCACCGAGGCCATGCTGGCGGGCGTGAGCGCCGGAGTGATCGGCATCGATGCCACGGGCCGCATCTCGCTGGTCAACCGCTCCGCTCTCAACCTTCTCGGCGCCGCCGAAACCGATCTGGTCGGCAAGGAAGTTGCCAATGCCCTGCCGGAGTTCCGGTCCCTGTTCGAAACGGCGCAATCGCGGCCGGCAGGCTTCGCCGAAGATCAGATCGACGTGACCCTGCGTGGCACGGATCGCAGTTTCTTCGCCCGCATCACCACCGAGAGCAGCGCCGGCGAAGAACACGGCCACGTGCTCACCATCGACGACATCACCGATCTGGTCTCCGCCCAGCGCAATTCGGCCTGGGCCGATATCGCCCGCCGCATCGCCCACGAAATCAAGAATCCGCTGACTCCCATCCAGCTCTCGGCCGAGCGGCTGAAGCGGAAATACGGCAAGGAAATCATCACCGACAGGCAGGTGTTCGAGCAGTGCACCGACACTATCATCCGCCAGGTGGGCGACATCGGCCGCATGGTGGACGAATTCTCGTCCTTCGCCCGAATGCCGAAGGCGACACCCGAACCGCAGAACCTGGCCGATGTGGTGCGCGAGGCAACCGTTTTGCAGCGCGTTTCCGCCGGCGATGTCGAAATTGAGCTCAATCTCGGCGAGGGCGATTTCACTTTTCCCTTCGACCGGCGGCTCGTTACCCAGGCCGTCACCAATCTGGTGAAGAACGCCCATGAGGCTATCGATGGCAGGGATCAGGCCGGCGCCCGGCCGCGCGGCCGCATTCTGGTCGAGGCGGGCATGGCCGGCATGCATCCGATGATCCGCGTCACCGACAATGGCGTGGGCATGCCGAAAGAAAACCGTAGCCGCCTGGCCGAACCCTACATGACGACCCGCGACAAGGGCACCGGCCTCGGTCTCGCCATCGTCAAGCGCATCATGGAAGAGCATGGCGGCCGGTTGCTGCTCGAGGATGCACCGTCCGGTTTCGCCGATGGCGCCGGCGCTAGGGTAAGCCTTTACTTCGCCGCACTCGCGCAACCCGTTGCCGTGACCGCATGAGCGAGAAAAAGAGATGGCCGCAGACCTCCTGATCGTCGACGACGAAGCCGATATCCGCGAACTGATCGCCGGCATTCTGCAGGACGAGGGCTATGAGACCCGCCTGGCCCACAACAGCGATGCGGCCCTTGGCGAAGTGGACCAGCGCCGCCCGTCGCTCATCATTCTCGACATCTGGCTGCAGGGCTCGAAGCTTGACGGCCTCGACCTGCTCAACGTCATCAAGGAAAAGCACCCCGAGGTGCCGGTCATCGTTATCTCCGGCCACGGCAACATCGAAACCGCCGTCGCCGCAATCAAGCGCGGCGCCTATGAATATATCGAGAAACCGTTCAAGGCCGACCGGCTGATTCTCGTCGTCGGCCGGGCTCTGGAGGCTTCGCGGCTCAAGCGCGAAAACGAGGAATTGAAGGGCAGGGCGGGCGCCGATGGCGAGCTCCTGGGCTCTTCCGCCGCCATGCGCCAGCTCCGGCAATTGCTCAAGAAGATCGCCCCCGGCAACAGCCGGGTGCTGATCACCGGTCCCATGGGCTCCGGCAAGGAGTTGGCGGCGCGCACCTTGCATGCGCTCTCCAACCGCGCCGCCGGTCCCTTCGTGACATTGAGTGCCGCCACCATGGCGCCCGAGCGCATGGAAGAAGAACTCTTCGGCGTCGAAGACGGTTCCGGCGCCACCAGGCGCGTCGGCGCGCTCGAAGAAGCCCATGGCGGCACCCTCTACATCGACGAGCTCGCCGACATGCCGCTGGAAACCCAGGGCAAGGTGCTGCGCGTCCTCGTCGAACAGACATTCCAGCGGCTGGGCGGCGCCAAGAAGGTTAAGGTCGATGATCGCATCGTCACCTCCACCAGCCGCGATCTTGCCGGCCTCATCGCCGATGGCCGCTTCCGCGAGGATCTGTATCACCGGCTGGGCGTGGTGCCGGTGCAGGTGCCTCCCCTTGCGGAGCGCCGCGAAGATATTCCGGAACTGATCGAACATTTTGCCAGGAATTATTCGGCGGCCACGGGTCAGCCGCTCCGCCGCATCGCCGCTGATGCCGTGGCCGTGCTGCAGACCCGCGACTGGACCGGCAATGTCCGCGAGCTCAAGAACAATGTCGAGCGCATCATGATCCTGGCGGGCGGCGATCCGGCCGGCGACATCACCGCCGCGGCGCTGCCTTCCGACGCCGCCGCCGGCGCCAGCGCGGCGTCGCTTGGCGGCGAGCAACTTCTGGCGATGCCCTTGCGCGAGGCGCGCGAGGCCTTCGAGCGCGATTACATCGCCGCGCAATTGTCGCGCTTCGGCGGCAATATCTCGCGCACCTCCGGCTTCATCGGCATGGAACGCTCGGCGCTGCACCGCAAGATCAAGCTCCTGGGCCTCGCCCCCCGCGGCGAGGAAGGGGCGGCATAGGGGCAATTTTGCACCCGCTGGAATTGTGGTAACGTCAATCTTGCCGGCACAACAGGCTCGTACGCAAATTAGAAGAGAACGGCAATGGCCCAAGAAAAACCCCAGAATCTGCAAGACACGTTTCTCAATCATGTCCGCAAGCAGAAGGTTCCGGTCACCGTGTTTCTCGTGAACGGCGTCAAGCTGCAGGGCGTCATCACCTGGTTCGACAATTTCTGCGTCCTCCTGCGCCGCGATGGCATGTCGCAATTGGTCTACAAGCACGCCATCTCCACCATCATGCCGGGCGGACCCATCAGTCTGTTCGAAGAGGAGTCGAACGCCGGGTGACGACGCGCAAGCGCTTGCGGGCGGGCTCCGGCCTCGACCTGCGCCGGGAAGGCCCCGCGGCGGCCCGGGCCATCGTTCTCCATGTCGAACGCCGCGGCCGCGGCGCCGCCGCCGGTTTGGATCGCGACGCAAGCGCGCGCCTAGCGGAGGCCGTTGGGCTTGCCCGTGCCATCGATCTCGAAATCGCCTCGGCAGTCATTGCACCCCTCAGCGAACCGCGTCCTGCCACCCTGATCGGCTCCGGCAAGGTCGAAGAGATCGCCAGGCTCGTGGCAGAGACCGAAGCGGAGCTCGTCTGCGTCAATGCCCAACTCTCGCCCATTCAGCAGCGCAATCTGGAAAAGGTGTGGACAGCCAAGGTGCTCGACCGCACCGGCCTCATTCTCGAGATATTCGGCCGCCGCGCCTC
>JANMQB010000349.1:0-3330 GCA_031370155.1 Hyphomicrobiales bacterium
CCCGGTTTTTCCAGGAGCACGGCGGTCATGACGCTCGCCGCACCGCGCGCCGAAATCGGGCATCGCGTTTCGACTTTGATACATTCGTGGAAGGGCGTCGGCAGTTCACTCGTGAAGGATGGAAAGCTCTAATCCGAAAACCGCCAGTTTCGAAGCCTGCTACAATACCATCCTGGACCAATCGCTGGTTACGCCCGCAAGCATCGCCCGGGATCGGAGGTTGGAACGTGTATTCACCAATTTTGGCCTTGCTGCCGAATAGCCGAAGGGTCACCGCCGGCCCAGCAAATGCCAGGCGGCGGGGAAGGCCAGCGCCGCCAAGGCCGCCTTGACGAGATCGCCGGCGATGAAGGGGATCAAGCCCAATTCCACCGCCCTGGCGAAGCCGCCGACGAAGGTGGAAAGCCAGGCGAGGCCCGGAATGTAGAGAACCGCGGCACCCAGCAGCATGGCGGCGAACATTTTCACCACATTGCGGTCGAAACCGCGTTCGGCGAGGAAGCCGACAAGGCCCGCAGCGGCGATGAAGCCCACGATGTAACCGCCGGTCGGCCCCATCAGGATTGCCGGGCCCGCCTTGAACTGGGCGAAGACCGGGAGCCCCACCACCCCTTCAAGGGCATAGAGGGCCAGCGTCGTGGCACCCAGCCGGCTGCCATAGGCGCCACCGATCGCCAGAACGGCCAGCGTCTGCAGGGTCATCGGCACCGGCACCATGGGCACATTGACCTGGGCGCAGACGGCGACCAGGGCGCTGCCCAGGATGGCGAGAAGTGCGGCGCGCAACAGGCGATTGGACGAAGCGGCCGGCCAGACGCGATTAGCCAATGTCGGACTTGCGGTGTTCATTTGATCCCCTCTCGAGACTGCTTTAACCGTGTGACCGGACTTATATGGGCACCGCACCGGACAGGCAATCGGCAGATTAGCCGATATCCACCGGATGATTGGCTTGTTGAGTTTGACGCTGCGCCCAATGGACCGGCATTGGCAATACTGGACCTTGGCCATGCGGGCTGCCATGCACCAAACCCGACATCAGTACGTTCCACGCCGGGAATGTCGATTTCGTCTGCATCAAGATGCAGCTCTCCCTTGGTTTTCGCTGGAACTCATTACAACCGAACGCTTCACGCCGGTGATGGATCGGGCGGCGGTCGCAGTCCGTCGATCAGCCGCAGGATGTCGGTGAACAAGTGCCGACAACAATATTCGACCGCTTCTGGCCCAACGCGTCTCATTGTGCGCTCCAGCAATTCGTCTGCAATCACGGCCTAAGCCGACACTGAGCGCACATCCTGCAACCGCCGCCGCTGGCCCTTCTGAGAAGTAGCATACAAGGCGACTGACGACCGCTTTCGCAGCTAGAGCGGACCGATATGTAGTTCTGGATTACTGCTGCAGTTGAACCGGTTAGGCCTTGATTCTTCGGATGCTGACAACATCCCCCGATACACCCACCTGATGATCGGGGAGAACCTCTAGTGCTTTGCGCTTGTGTTCATCATTGGCATGTGAATAGCGATGCAGCATCACGTGCGTCTTGTGGCCGGTGATGCTCATGATAATCGAGTCTGAAATTCCAGCGGCTTGAAGTTGGCTGGTAAAGTTATGGCGAAGATTCATGAGGCCGTAGAAGACTCACCGCGGCCTTCGCACAAAGGCGTGACCATCCCTTTCGGATGCTCTGCATCGGCTCGGCGACATCGTAGCGCGCCGGGAAAACCCAGCGGCTTCCCCGTGAATGTGGCTTCCAGCGGATGAGTTCGTCGGCAAGTGCGGAGCGCAGTGGTATCTTCCGCCCCTCGCCAGATTTTGATTGCCGGATGACAATCCGTCGGTGCTCGAACTCGACATCCGCCCATTCGAGTGCGAGGGCTTCACCAAGCCGCATTCCGGTATGGAAGAGCATGTGAAACAAAGGCCGGATAAAATCGTCACTGCTCCCCGCGGCGGCGAAAAGTCGGGCCGTCTCTTCGCTAGATAGGATTCGGTCACGGACGTTGTTCGGGTTCAGAAGCTTGATGCCCTTGACCGGATTGATCTTTATCAAGCCGGCGCGGATGTCCTTCGCCTCGATGATTGCGATGGGGATGTTCGGCTTGTAGTAGAGAACGTAGTCGGCCTTCTTCGCCTTGCCGCGACTGACCAATTTGCCTCGGACAATGATCCGGCCCTTGGTGAAATAGAGCTCTTCCCTGATTTGCAACGAATGGTCCCATCCCGCCTTCAGGATTGCCGGCGTGATGAACTTCGAACGTATGTCGGTTTCTGAGAGGTCGCGCTTATTCGTTTGCCCGCAGGACAAAGCCTCAACGGAGGAATGGGTCGTTACGGAAATCTAGCAGGATTTGCCGGGGAACAAAGGGATGGATGCTGAATTTGTCGGGCTTCTAGTACCACTGCGGTACCATGGCCCAATCGGCCGATGGGCGAAATCACCGGTTCGGTTCTCAGTGTTTTGATTTTAAAAAGGAAATTATGGTGCCCAGGGGCGGAATTGAACCACCGACACGCGGATTTTCAGTCCGCTGCTCTACCAACTGAGCTACCTGGGCACGCTGCGCATCCGCCGGACGGCGAACCGGAAAGCGCGCGGGTTATAAGAAAGGCCCGGAGGCTTGTCCAGCCTTAACGGAGGAGCATCGCGGCCTCACGCTCCTCGGCGTTTCGCTAACATTTCAGGCCGGAGGAGGCCGGCTTTCCTGCTCCTCCGGCGATTGCGGCGCGGCTTGACCGGCTCGCTCATGCGATGAGCTCCGATGGCTCCGTCATCCACGAGTGGTAGACCGGGTAGCCCGCGCCCTGGAGCAGATGCACGGCCTCATAGAGCGGCAGGCCGGTCACCCCGGAATAGGAGCCCGCCAGATAGCGCACGAAGGCCTCGGCCCGGCCCTGGATGGCATAGCCGCCGGCCTTGCCGCGCCATTCGTCGGATTTGAGATAGGAGTCGATATCCTCGCGCGACAGGCGCTTGAAACGCACCTTGGTTTCCGAGCAGCGCGTCGTCTTGCGGCCGCCCGGCGCCACGAGGCAGATGGCCGAATAGACCCAATGCGAGCGCCCCGACAGCAGCATCAGGCAGTCGGCCGCCTCCTCGCGGCTCTCGGTTTTCGGCAAGATTCGCCGGCCGAGGCCAACCACCGTGTCGGCGGCGAGCACGAAGACCTGCGGCCCCAGCGCTTTGACCTGCGGCATGTGGCGGGCGGCTTCGGCCTTTTCCGCCGCGAGCCGGATCGCCAGCCGCCGCGGTGTCTCGCGCTTGAGCGGCGTTTCGTCGACGTCGGCCGGATTGAGCAGGTCGGGTGTTAAGCCGGCGCGTTCGAGCAG
>JANMQB010000392.1:0-2609 GCA_031370155.1 Hyphomicrobiales bacterium
GCCGTTGCGCATGCCCGGCTGATAATCGGAGTTGATGCCGAACAGATGCGGCTTGGCGGCGAGCAGCAGCTTCTCGGCCTCGCCCAGTTCCTTCTCGTCGTTGGAGTTGAAGGAATAGCCGAAGGACTTCAGCGCATTGCCGATGGTGGTGAGCTGGTAGTCGTGCACCATGACGCGGCCGGTGAGCGGGCCCTGGGTCAGGTCCCAGAATTCCTTCCAGCTCGTCGGATTCTGCGTCACGAATTTGGTGTTGATGACATAGCCGGTGGTGCCCCAGTCCTTCGGCACCGCATAGACCGTGCCGCCGATGGTGCCGGGTTCGAGGAAGCGCGCTTCCTGCGCCGAATGGTCGTAGTTCGGCAGCATCTTGAGATCGATGGGCTCGATCAGGTCGAGGTCCTTGTAGGTCGAGATCGTGTAGTTGGTCGGCACGAACACGTCCCAGCCGGTCGAGCCCGCCTGCAGCTTGGCCAGCATTTCCTCATTCGAGCCGAAGATCGCCACATTGATCTTGACGCCGGTATTCTTGGTAAAGTTGTCGAGATTCTCCTGGGCGAAGTAGTTGGGCCAGGTGGTGAAGTTCACCGTGCCCGACAGCGCCGCATGGGCCTTGCGGGCCTTCAGCCCCGGAACCGCCGATCCCAGCACCGCGGTGGCAAGGCCGAGCCCGGTGACGCCGAGAAAGTGCCGGCGCGAAACCGAGCCCTTTTTATAGCGGCGCAGTTCGTCGATGAACTGCCGTGCGGTGATAATTCCAGTGTCTTTCTTCATTGTTTCCTCCCTGTTGAACTTGACTGCACTCACGTCGCGGCGAGCATGCGGGCGGCATCCGGCCGCCAGCCGGCCGCCACGAGGTCGCCGATTTCATAGACGCCGCTGTCGCGCTCGGATTTGCGCGGCGCCAGCACCATGAACTCGCCCAGCTTTTCGTGCAACACCCGGTATTCGGTGTGCTCGCCGAGAAAGATGCGGTTGAGGACGCGGACCGGCAGCCGGGTTTCCACATCCCCGGGCAGAGCAGCTGCGGTGGCCGCGATCTCGATCAGTTCGGGGCGGACCGAGATGACGCCGCCCGCCGGGCGCTCGAAGAAATTGGTCTTGCCGACGAAATCGGCCACGAAGCGGTTGACCGGCTGGTCGTAGAGTTCGCGGGGAGACCCCGTCTGCACGATGCGGCCGTCGCGCATGACGCAGACCCGGTCCGACATGGAGAGCGCCTCCTCCTGGTCGTGGGTGACGAGGAGGAAGGTGATGCCGACATCGCGCTGCAAATTCTGCAATTCGATCTGCATGTCGCGGCGGAGCTTGCGGTCAAGGGCTGCCAGCGGCTCGTCGAGCAGCAGCACGGCCGGGCGGTTGATGAGCGCCCGGGCCAGCGCCACCCGCTGCTGCTGGCCGCCCGACAGCTCGAAGGAACGGCGGTCCTCGTAGCCTTCAAGCCGCACCATCGCGAGGGCGTCGCGCACCGCGCGCCCCACCGCCTCGCGGCCGGGCTTCGGCCGCCGCTGCCTTATGCCGTAGGAGACATTATCGGCGACCGAAAGGTGCGGAAACAGCGCATAATGCTGGAACACCATGTTGACCGGCCGCCGGTAGGCGGGCACCCCGGTCATGTTGTCGCCGCGGATCACGACCTCGCCCTGGCTCGGCTGCTCGAAGCCCGCCATCAGGCGTAGCGCCGTCGTCTTGCCGCAGCCCGACGGCCCGAGGATCGACAGAAATTCGCCCTGCCGCACTGTCAGATTGCTTTCGGCCACCGCCACCACCTCGCCGAACCGCTTGGTGACGTTCCTGAACTCGATGACCGGTGCTTCCGACGCCATGTTGTTATCGTCTTGGGTAGGTCTTAGCTTCACGGGACCGCGTTCAATTGTCAACGGCGTCCCGGCGCTCTATGACAGCGAAACGGTATTGAGGCCGCCATGGTCGACACACTCGAACTTTCCAAGCAGGTTTCCTCCCACGGCCGCCGCGGCGGCGGGCGCGAGGGGCGCCGGGCGCTCAGGGCGGCGCCGGTTGCGTCGTTCCCGACTTTGGTGCGCAAAATTCCCGTCTACCAGATGGTGCCGGACGAGGCGATCGAGCTCATCCATGAAGAGTCGCTGAAAATCCTCGAGGAGATCGGCTGCGAATTCCGCGACGACGAGGCGGTCAAGATGTGGACGGCGGCGGGGGCGGACGTGCAGGGCACGCGGGTGCGCATCGACCGGGCGCTGCTCATGGACTTGATCGCCAAGGTTCCCCCGGAGTTCACCCTGCATGCCCGCAATCCGGAGCGCACCGTCAAGGTGGGCGGCGACAACACCGTATTCGTTCCCATGTATGGGGCGCCCTTTGTGCGCGATCTCGACAATAACCGCCGCTACGGCTCGCTCGCCGATCTCAACAATTTCCACAAGCTCGCCTACATGTCGCCGGCGCTCCATTCCTCGAGCTCGATCATCTGCGAGCCCATGGAAGTGCCGGTGCCGAAGCGGCATCTGCACATCGTCCATTCGGCGCTCAAGCATTCCGACAAGCCCTTCATGGGCATCGTCACCTCGAAGGAGCGGGCCGAAGACGTGATGAAGATGGCGGCGATCGTCTTCGGCGAGGATTTCGTCAGGGAC
>JANMQB010000397.1:0-2842 GCA_031370155.1 Hyphomicrobiales bacterium
GGGCCAGCGGCTCGGTCGGATCGACCCAGTGCGAATGCATGCCGACATCGGATTCGCGGCCGCCGATCTGGTCGACCGAGAACCATTCGACGAAGCGGGGGGCTTTGCCTTCCAGGAGCCGCGCCAGCATGTCGATCCAGCTACCCACCATCAATTCGCCGCGCCGCCGGAGCGAGCGCGACACCGCCTCGATGCGGCCGCGATCGGAGGAGGACAATTCGTCGGCCTCGGCATCGAGCTTCTTGGCCAGCGCCGCCGCCAGCCCCGACATGGGCCGCTTGAGATCGATCAGACTTGCGGCAAGCTCGCCCGCCGCCTCAGCGAGGCCGTCGACCGCCGGCGCGCAATCGGTCTCCAGCGAATGGCCGGAATTCTGCTCGGCCCGCGCCAGAACCTGTTGGCGCACCAGGGCCAGGAAATGTTCGGCCGGTCCTTCCGGCGTTCCCGCCTGCACCCGCCGCGTCCAGCCCGGTCCCGGCAAAGCCAGGGCGGCGCGCAGCACCTTGTGCATGAGCTTCTCCGCCTCGTCATTGTCCGCCACCAGATCGCCGATGCGGTCGGCAAGGCCGCGGCCGCGGCGGCGCTCGCTCTCCGGTCCCCGGAGCCAGCGCCGCAGTTCCGAGGTCTCGAATGCCGTGAGATGGCCGGAGAAGGCCCCATCCGCCGCATCGAAGAGATGATGGCCTTCGTCGAAGACGATGCGGCGGATGCCGCCGGGGGCTGCCTCCTCCTCCGCGGTGGTGGCAACGCCCAAGGCGTGATCGACGGCCGCCTGATGCAGCACCAGCGCGTGATTGGCAATCACGATATCGGCCTTGCGCCCGGCCCTGACCGCCCGCTCGATGAAGCACTTTCGATAATGCGGGCAGGCGGAATAGATGCATTCGCCGCGCCGGTCGGTGAGGCCCAGAGTACCGGGCGACAGGGCCCGGCCTTCGCCGTCGATCGTCACATCGCTGAACAGCGACAGGAGCCAGGATGGAAAATCGCCGCCCACCATGTCGCCGTCGCGGCTGAAACGGGCCCAGCGGGCGAGGAGTGCCGCAAACAGCGCCGAGCGCGGATTGGCGGCCGTGAGGCGGCCCAAACTTTCCTGCATGTTGAGCAGGCAGACATAATTTTCCCGGCCCTTGCGGATGACGATGCGCTGGCGGCGTTCTTGGGGATCGGCCACCAGCCGCGACGTCTCCTGATCGAGCTGGCGCTGCAAGTTCTTTGTATAGGTCGATATCCACACCGGCGCGTTGTTGCGCCGCGCCCACAAGTATGCGGGCGACAGATAGCCCAGCGTCTTGCCGAGGCCGGTCCCAGCTTCGGCGAGCAGGATGTTGTTCTCTTGCTTGTGCTGGCGCGGCGCGAAGGCATGGGTGGCGGCTGCCGCATAGTCGCGCTGCTGCGGCCGCGGCTCGGAACCGTGTCCCAGGATTTCGTCGAGAAATTCCTGCGCCTCGGCCGCGGTGACACTATCCTGCCGCCCCGGCGGCCTTGCGCCGTCGTCCTCCCAGTCGGCGATGCGGTCCCACACATTAAGCCCGGTGGCGAAGAACCCGGGATCGAGCTTGGGATCGGCCTTCATCAGCGCCGCCATCGCGGGCTTTGCCCAGGGCCAATTGGCGCGGGCGAGAAAGCTGGCAATTTCCGCCGTTTCGCGGATCGCCGGATAGTGCCGGTTGGCAAGCCGGGCCAGGAGATCATCGGCGACAAGGCGCAAGGTGTCTTCTTCCGTCGCACCCTGATCGAGCGCCAGCGACCGCGCCAGCCCTCCGGGTGTGGGTGTTGCAAAGCGCGCCGGACACACGAAGGCGAAGAGCTCCGCCACATCGAAATGTTTCTGCTCCCGCGCCGCGCGGATCGCACTCCGCGGCGCATCGGCCGCGTGACCCAGCCGTTCGATCAGAAAGGCGGCGTGGCAGAGGAGATGCGGTGCTGCGGCGAGCCGCTCGAGCGCCGCCCTGGGCTCAACCGCTTCCCCCGCCAGGCGCGCGCCGAGCCCCGAACCCACCGCTGCCGGTAACGCAGAATCCATTTGTCATCCTGTTGCCGCGATGCGAGGTTTAATCGCGGCGGGCTGCATCGGGAAGGAAAAATGTATCATGGACCGGAAATTCATCGACCTCTTCGATCGCTTCACCCACGGCGCCATGCCGCGCCGCGATTTTCTCGAGAGGCTCGCCTTGCTCGCGGGCGGCACGGCGGCGGCCAACACGCTTCTGCCGCTGCTTGAGAACAATTATGTCCTGGCCGAAATGGTTGCCGAGGACGATCCGCGCCTGCGCACCGAAATGCCGGCGATCGGCGAAAAGATGGGCGGCTATCTGGCTTTTCCGCAGGCCGGTGACCGGCTTCCCGGCGCCATCGTCATCCACGAGAACCGCGGCCTCAATCCGCATATCAGGGATGTCACGCGCCGGCTGGCGCTGGAAGGCTTCGTCGCTTATGCCCCCGATTATCTCTATGGGCTGGGCGGAACCCCCGAGGATCAAGACCAGGCCCGCGACATGATCGGTACCCTGAAGCCCGACGATATCCTCGCCGTCTCGCGCGCCTCGCTCAAGGCCATCGTCAAGCATCCGCGCTGCAACGGCAAGGTGGGTGCCATCGGCTTCTGCTGGGGCGGCGGCCAGGTGAACACGCTCGCCGTCGCCGATCCCGCTCTTGCCGCCGGTGTCGCCTATTACGGCCGCCAGCCCGCGGCGGCCGACGTGCCGAAGATCACAGCCCCGCTCTTGCTGCACTATGCCGGCCTCGACGAGCGCGTCAATGCCGGCATCGCCGAGTTCGAGGCGGCACTGAAGACCGGCAACAAGACATATGAACTCTACGTCTACGAGGGCGCCGACCA
>JANMQB010000410.1:0-3239 GCA_031370155.1 Hyphomicrobiales bacterium
GCGGCCGCCTGCGGTGGCCGTCATGGTTAATCGCTCATCACCAGATTAGCGCGCATTTTCATAGACTTGCGACGTCTCCCTGAACTCCATCTCAAAGCCTCCGCGTTAACTTCGGCGCCATAACAAAAACAACGGGGCGTCACATGAAACTCAAGACCGCCGTGGGGGCGGCATTCCTCGCACTGATCATCGCGCCCGGAGCGGCGTTCGCCCTCGATATCGCGAGCACGCCGCCAGAGCCGCAAGAGAATTTCGCCACCGAATACGGCAAGGCTTTGCCGCCGGTCGGCTTCGTCAAGTTCTGCGTCAGCAATCCCGCAGACTGCCAGCCCGTGGGCGGCAGGCCCAACCGGCTGGCCATGGAACCCGGCCGCTGGAACCTGCTCTACCAGGTCAACACCTATGTGAACGGCAAGGTGACGCCGGTGAGCGATCAGGATCTTTACGGCGAGCCCGAGCATTGGGCCTATCCCACCGACGCCGGCGACTGCGAGGACTATCTGCTGCTCAAGAAGCGCTACCTCGAAGGTCTCGGCTTTCCTCCGGAAGCACTGCTCATCACCGTGGTGCTCGACGAGAAGAAGGAGGGCCATGCGGTGCTCACCGTCACCACCGCCGGCGGCGACTTCGTCCTCGACAACCGGCGCAACGAAATCCTGCGCTGGAGCGACACCCACTACACCTACCTCAAGCGCCAGTCGCCCAGCGATCCGCGCCAGTGGGTGGCGCTGATGAAGGAAAAAACCAACACCTCCGGCTTCATCGCCGGCGGCACGAGCAAATAGGAGCGAGATAGGCCCGGTCGGCGTCCCCTCCCATCCCCCACCAGACCGGGCTTCAGGAGCCGGCACTGTCCCACCCGGTGCCGGCTCCGCCTTTATTGGCGCAGGCGCTCTGGCAATCGGCGGTCATTTGTATAATGATCGCAAGAAATGCGGTTCCTGGAATCCCCACACACAAGCCTTGGCCATGCCACTGAAAGATGAGCATCGCGCGTTTGTCGTCCGCATCATGGGCTTGACCGGATGGAATCAGACTGAACTCGCGGCGCGCGCGGGCCTGGACCCTTCAACGCTTTCGCGTTTTCTTTCGGGCGGCAGGAGCGGGCACGCTCTGCGCGGCAGCACCATCCACAAGCTCGAAGCCATTTCCGGCCTGTCATTCGGGCCGAAGCATGCTGCGGCGACGGATGATTCAGGCGCGACGGGATTTGCGGAGCCGGAGGCCGTTCCGCTGTCGATGGCTGAAACAAATCCTTTGAGGCAGGCCATAGAGGCCCTGTCGCGGGGCAGGAGCAATGTCGATCCGTGGACGCTGAAGAGCCGCGCCCTGGAAGGCGCCGGCTACAGACCCGGCGATATTCTGCTGGTGGCTCTCGGCGAAACGCCAATGCAGGGCGATCTCGTCTGCGCCCAAATTTATGACTGGACCAAAGGGCGGGCCGAAACAGTGTTCCGTCTCTTTCAGCCGCCCTATCTGGTGGCGGCCACAACCGACACGAATCTCATGCGGCCCTTTGTCGTCGACGACGGAGCTGTTAGTATCAAAGGGGTCGTTCTGCATACCCTGCGCGAGCGTACGGTTGCATGATGGCGATCACCAAGGTAATTTTGTCATATATATCACTTGACAATATGATAATTTGAATTCAGTCTGCCATCACGTCCCGTAAATGGGGGCAGGCATGAAACTTGTTTTCTCCAAGGATGAAGTTGCATTTGCTTTGGGCACGAGCGTCAACCACTTTGACGAAATTCGCTCCATGCTGGAATCGGAAGGCTTTCCAAAGCCCTTGCCGGGTCTTGGAGACCGCTGGTCAATTATGGAAGTCATCAGCTGGGTAAGGGGTGAACGAACTCCCGTTGCCCAGTCCGAACATTAGATTGCAGCCTTCAATCCATTGGCGAAACGCTGCCAGTTGCGCACATAGCCTTCCGCCGCTTTGGTGAGCCGTGCCGCGGCCTCGGCATCGAGTTCGCGCACCACCTTGCCGGGGGCTCCCATGACCAGCGAATTGTCGGGGATCGTTTTGCCTTCGGGGATCAGCGCATGGGCGCCGATCAGGCAGTTCCTGCCGATCTTCGCATTGTTGAGAACAATGGCGCCGATGCCGACCAGCGAATTGTCGCCGATCGTGCAGCCATGCAGCATGGCGTGGTGACCGATGGTGCAATCGCGGCCAACGGTCAGCGGCGAACCCATGTCGGTGTGCATGACGCAACCGTCCTGCACATTGCTGTTCTCGCCGATGACGATCCATTCATTGTCGCCGCGCAGCACCGCCCCGAACCAGACGCTGGCGTTGGGCAGAAGCCGCACCCGGCCGATGACGCTCGCCGTGGGCGCGATCCAGTACCGGCCCTCGCCCGGCAGTTCGGGAGAAATGCCGTCGAGCGCCAGGATCGTCATGCGGGCTTATCCTTATCCGAGGCCGAAAATCTGGGTCAGGATAAACACGCCCTGCAGGAAGCTCCAGCCCAATCCCACGCAGAGGATGATCAGCGCAAAAACTGGATTGCGGGTGAGATACCATAATCCGGTGCGCACCATTGCCAGAGGCGCGCAAACGCCGATCGCCAACATTTTGAAAGTGGCGTCGAAGCCCGCTCTATGCGGCAGCGCCGGGCGCAATTCCTTGCCGGTGACCAGCGCCAGCAAGCTGCGCATGATACCGGCCGAAACCAGTCCCACCGCAATGGCAAACAGATAAGCGAAATACTGTGTTTCCATGACACCTTCCCCAGCACCCGTGCCATCGGGGCACAGGCGTCTCATGCTGGGGCAGGGTTGCAAGGCCGGGGCCAAAGGGCCCGGCGGCGCTATTCCAGGTCGAAGTCGAGGATCGCCATGGAGAAATTATAGGAGAGCTCGCCGTCCTCCTCGTCGCGGAAGATGACGCCAATGAATTCTTCGCCGATATAGACCTCGGCCGAATCGTCCTACTGCGGCCGCTTGAGCACGCAGAGCGTGGCGAGACCGAATTTGCTGTGCAGGAAACGGGTGAGCTTGGCGATGTCTTCGGGCTTCAAGGCGGCCACTCCGGATTTATCGGGTGAGCCCCTCTAGCCTCAATCGGCGGTATCCGCAACCGGCTCCACATTGTGGTCCATGGCGCGCGACGGCTCGGTGCAGCCGGCCACCCCCACCACCTTGGCGGGAACCCCCGCCACCGTCGAATTGGGCGGCACATCGTGCAACACCACCGAGCAGGCGGCGACCCGCGAGCAGCAGCCGACCTC
>JANMQB010000462.1:0-3105 GCA_031370155.1 Hyphomicrobiales bacterium
TAGGTCGGCACGGCTCCCGTTTCAAGTTGCAACAACTCCTGCCTATAGTGGAGCCAAGGAGAAGATCATGACCGCACTCAAATCTTGGGCCGAAGTGGCGCCGCATCTGGTCGATGTGGCGATGGGCCGCTCGCCCGCCGATACCGTGATCCGCAATGGCCGCTGGGTGAACGTCCATTCCGGCGAGATCGTTCCCGATACCGACGTCGCCGTCGCCGCCGGCCGCTTCGCTTATGTGGGGCCCGATGCGCGCCATGCCATCGGCCCGAATACCAGGGTGATCGAGGCGGAGGGGCGCTATCTGGTGCCCGGCCTCTGCGACGGCCACATGCATGTGGAAAGCGGCATGGTGACGGTCACCGAATTCGCCCGCGCCGTCATTCCGCACGGCACCACCTCCATGTTCATCGATCCCCACGAGATCGCCAATGTGCTGGGCATGGCTGGCGTCAGGCTCATACATGACGAGGCGATCGGGCTTCCCATCAATGTCTTCGTGCAAATGCCCTCCTGCGTACCGAGTGCCGCGGCGCTCGAGACCGGCGGCGCCGTGCTCGGACCAAAGGATGTGGCGGAGGCCATGACCTGGCCCAATATCGTGGGCCTCGGTGAGATGATGAATTTCCCCGGCGTTGCGGCGGGCGACCGCACCATACTGGCCGAAATCGCCGCAACTCAGGCGGCCGGCAAGACGGTCGGCGGACATTACGCCTCGCCCGATCTGGGCCGCCCTTTCCATGCGTATGCGGCCGCCGGTCCCGCCGACGACCACGAAGGCACCAGGGTGGACGATGCCGTGGCCCGGGTCCGCCAGGGCATGCGCGCCATGCTGCGGCTGGGCTCGGCCTGGTATGATGTCGCCACCCAGATCAAGGCCATAACCGAGCGCGGCCTCGAGTCCCGCAACTTCATTCTGTGTACGGACGATAGCCATTCCGGCACCTTGGTCAACGACGGCCACATGAACCGCGTCGTCCGCCATGCCGTCGCGCAAGGGCTGAAACCCGTCATCGCCATTCAGATGGCCAGCCTCAACACCGCTCAGCATTTCGGTCTCGAACGTGAACTAGGCTCGATCACCCCCGGCCGCCGCGCCGATCTCTTCCTCACCTCGGACCTCATCTCGCTTCCGGTCGAATTGGTATTGGCGCGCGGCCTTGTGATGGCCGAGAACGGGAGGCTGACGCGCGCGATAGCCGCCTTCCCTTATCCCGCCTCGGCCCGGAACACCGTGCGCCTGGGCAAGAAACTGTCAGCCACGGATTTCGATATCGCCGCCACTCGCGGCGCCAATGCGGTCAGAGCCCGCGTCATCGGCGTCATCGAAAATCAGGCGCCGACCAGGTCGCTCGAGCGCGAACTCGCGGTGACATCGGGCCTCGTCGAAATGGACCGCGCCGGCGATGTCTGCCAGATCGCCTTGGTCGAGCGCCACCGCGGCACCGGCCGTGTGGTCAACGGCTTCGTCTCGGGCTTCGGCTATGTTGAAGACTGCGCCGTGGCGAGCACGGTTGCCCATGACAGCCACCACATGATCGTCGTCGGCACCAGCAAGGCCGACATGGCGCTGGCCGCCAATATTCTGGGCGAGATCGGCGGCGGCATCGTCGTCGTAAGCCGTGGCCAAGAACTCGCCCGCGTCGAACTGCCCATCGCCGGCCTCATGTCGGACGAGCCCGCCGAGATGGTGGCGGCCAAGGCCGAAAAGATGGTGGCGGCCATGCGCGCCTGCGGCTGCACCCTCAACAACGCCTACATGCAGCATTCGCTGCTGGCGCTGGTGGTGATTCCGGAGCTGCGGATTTCCAACCTCGGCCTGATCGATGTGACCAAATTCGCGAAGACCGACCTGTTTGTCTAGCTTGAGTGGGTATTCCCTTGCGTCAGTTGTTGCTGTACGCTGCAAACATGGATCGGGAGGTTAGCAGCCATGAAACTCAGGCTCTTGATTGCAGTCTTCGGCATCGGCTTTCTGACGGTTCAAGATGTATCCTCCGCCCCCGGCGTCCAGCCGTGGAACCGGCTATGCATCAGGTTTTATTCGAAGTGGAAGAAGAAGCCGAACCACAAGGCTTTCGCCGTCGCGACAAGCAACTATCAGCAGTCGTGCGGTGGTTCTTGGGGGGCGAAAAGCGTCAAAGCTGCGCAAGACGCGGCAAAGAAATGGTGCAAGCGTTCCGCCGAAGGCGCGTCCTGCGTCATCACGAAATCCGAGTAGACCGCAATCGGCCGCGCAGAAGAATTTGCGCCCGGGCTGCCCGGTGCAATTCCCTCAATCGTCCCGGTACACCCGCTCGCGGCGCTCGTGGCGTTCCTGGGCTTCGATCGACAGGGTGGCGATAGGGCGGGCGTCGAGGCGCTTGAGGCTGATCGGATCGCCGGTCTCCTCGCAATAGCCGTAGGAGCCGTCGTCAATGCGTTTCATCGCCGCCTCGATCTTGGCGATCAGCTTGCGCTGGCGGTCGCGGGTTCGCAGTTCCAGCGATCGGTCGGTTTCTGAGGAGGCGCGGTCGGCAAGGTCGGGGAGGACGTGATTCTCGTCCTGCAAGTGGGCGATCGTTTCCTTGCTTTCCTTGAGAATACCCTCTTTCCAGGCCTTCAGCTTGGCCCGGAAATACTCACGTTGCCGTTCGTTCATGAACGACTCGTCCTCACCGGGTTTGTAGATTTCGTCGACTTCAACAGCCATCGCAAACTCTCTTTTAACCCACTCGTGACCTACTCGTGGCGCGGGCTTATAGCGGCCCTCCCTTGCATCGGCAATAGCCGCCGGGAGCCCACGGCACGGCACGTTCCAGCCCCGGAAAATCCCGCCTTTCGGCAATATTTGACCCCGATAGCAGACAAGGGTGAATATCTGGCAAAGATTTCCCGGAGCTCTTACCCCCGGGCCTCATCGATCCGGTCGCGCAGTTGCATCCACCAATAGGAGCCCTGGACGCCGATGCGGCCGAAGGGGCCGCCCGCCCAGCTTGGGCCGAAGGCCGTGAAGCGCCGGTATTCGTCGTCGCCCTCGGCAATGGCCCGGGCCATCAGCAGGCCCGCCATCGCCGTGGTGTTGAGCCCGTGCCCGCCGAAAGCCGTCGCATACCATTGGCCTTCGCC
>JANMQB010000514.1:0-3859 GCA_031370155.1 Hyphomicrobiales bacterium
GAAATCAACACGGTGCGCGGCAACTTCAATTGGATGGCGGCGCGCCAGGCCAACATGAAGTCGGAAGTGCTGGGCGAGGACCTCTCCAAGCTCTGGCCGATTTCCTACGAGGGTCAGTCCGACACCGCCTGCTTCGACAACGCCCTCGAATTCCTGTTCATGGGCGGCTATTCGCTGCCGCACGCCATGATGATGCTGATCCCCGAAGCCTGGGCCGGCAATCCGCTGATGGATGAGGACCGCCGCGCCTTCTATGAATATCACGCCGCACTGATGGAGCCCTGGGACGGCCCCGCGGCGATCGCCTTCACCGACGGCCGCCTGATCGGCGCAACCCTCAACCGCAACGGCCTGCGCCCGTCTCGCTACCTGACCACCGACGACGGCCATGTGCTGCTCGCCTCGGAAATGGGCTGCCTGCAATTCGCCGAGGAGCACATCACCCACAAGTGGCGCCTGCAGCCGGGCAAGATGCTGCTGATCGATCTCGAGCAGAAGCGCATCATCTCCGACGAAGAATTGAAGAAGTCGCTGGCCACCGCGCATCCCTACAAGGAATGGCTGAAGCGCACCCAGGTGGTGCTGCGCGATCTGCCCAAGGCGAAGACGCGGCGGCCAAAGATCGCGGTCGCCCTGCTCGATCGCCAACAGGCCTTCGGATATACGCAAGAGGATTTGAAAATCCTCATGGCGCCAATGGCCCAGACCGGCCAGGAGGCCGTGGGCTCCATGGGCAACGACGCGCCCATCTCGGCCCTGTCCGACAGACCCAAGCTGCTCGATACCTATTTCAAGCAGAACTTCGCGCAAGTGACCAATCCGCCGATCGATCCGATCCGCGAGGAACTGGTGATGTCGCTGGTTTCCTTCATCGGGCCGCGGCCCAACCTGCTCGATCTCAAGGGCACTTCCAACCACATGCGCCTCGAGGTTTCGCAGCCCATCCTCGCCAACGAGGAGCTCGAACGTATCCGCACCATCGGCGCCGTGCGCGACAACCCGTTCCGTACCGCGACGATCGACGTCACTTACGATGTGGCGAACGGCCCGGAATACATGGACGCGGCCCTCGATTCGGTTTGCTCGCTGGCGGAGCGCGCCGTCAAGGACGGCTACAACATCATCATCCTGTCGGATCGCGCCGTCTCGGCCGAGCGCGTGCCGATCCCGTCGCTCCTCGCCACCTCCGCCACCCACCACTATCTGATCCGCAAGGGGCTTCGCACTTCGGTGGGCCTCGTGGTTGAATCGGGCGAGCCCCGCGAAGTACACCAGTTCTGCACCCTTGCCGGCTATGGCGCCGAAGCCATCAACCCCTATCTCGCCTTCGAGACGCTGGAAGACATGCTCCCCACGATCGAGGAAAAGATCACCGTCCAGGAGGCGGCGAAGCGCTACATCAAGGCGGTCGACAAGGGCATCCTGAAGGTCATGTCGAAGATGGGCATCTCGACCTACCAGTCCTATTGCGGCGCCCAGATTTTCGATGCCGTCGGTCTGTCCAGCGATTTCGTGAATAAGTATTTCACCGGCACCGCCACCCAGATCGAAGGCGTAGGCCTGGCCGAGATCGCCGTGGAAGCTTTCCGCCGCCATGAGGATGCCTTCGGCGAGAATCCGGTGTTCCGCGCCGCTCTCGATGTGGGCGGCGACTATGCCTTGCGCCTGCGCGGCGAAGCCCATGTGTGGAATGCCGAGACCGTCGCCAGTCTCCAGCATGCGGTGCGCGGCAATTCCAAGGACCAGTATCGCAGCTTTGCCAAGCTGGTGAACGAGCAGACCGAGCGCCTGAAGACCATGCGCGGCCTGTTCCGGATCAGGACGGCGGAGGAGATGGGCCGCAAGCCCGTGTCCATCGAGGAGGTGGAACCGGCAGCGAAGATCGTCAAGCGATTCTCCACCGGCGCCATGTCCTTCGGCTCGATCAGCCGCGAGGCGCATACGACACTGGCGATTGCCATGAACCGCATCGGCGGCAAGTCCAACACCGGCGAGGGCGGCGAGGAGCGGGACCGCTTCAAGCCGCTACCGAACGGCGACTCCATGCGCTCGGCGATCAAGCAGGTGGCGTCCGGCCGCTTCGGTGTGACGGCGGAATACCTCGTCAACTCCGACATGATGCAGATCAAGATGGCGCAGGGAGCCAAGCCCGGCGAAGGCGGGCAATTGCCGGGCCACAAGGTCGACAGCATCATCGCCAGGGTGCGTCATTCGATGCCGGGCGTCGGCCTCATCTCGCCGCCGCCGCATCACGACATCTATTCGATCGAGGATCTGGCGCAGCTCATCTTCGATTTGAAGAACGTCAATCCGGCCGGCCAGGTCTCGGTCAAGCTCGTCTCCGAAGTGGGCGTCGGCACCGTCGCCGCGGGCGTTTCCAAGGCCCATGCCGATCATGTGACGATTTCGGGCTATGAAGGCGGCACCGGCGCCTCGCCGCTCACCTCCATCAAGCATGCGGGGCTCCCCTGGGAAATCGGCTTGGCCGAAACCCAGCAGACTTTGGTGGCCAATGACCTACGCGGCCGCATCTCGGTGCAGGCCGACGGCGGCATCCGCACCGGCCGCGATGTGATGATCGCAGCCCTGCTTGGTGCCGACGAGATCGGCTTTTCCACCGCGCCGCTCATCGCCGCGGGTTGCATCATGATGCGCAAGTGCCATCTCAACACCTGTCCCGTCGGCGTCGCCACCCAGGACCCGGAACTGCGCAAGCGCTTCAAGGGCCAGCCGGAGCATGTGATCAACTATTTCTTCTTCGTCGCCGAAGAGCTGCGCGAGTATCTCGCCGGCATGGGCCTCACCTCCTACAACGAATTGATCGGCGCCACCGAATGGCTCGACCAGAGGCAAGCGATCTCCCACTGGAAGGCGAAGGGTCTCGACTTCTCGAAGATTTTCGCCAAGCCCGACGTCTTCGGCCCCGTCGCCACCCGCAAGCTGACGCAGCAGGATCACGGCATCGACCATATCCTTGACCGCAAGTTGATCGAGCAGGCAGCGCCGGCGCTCGAGCAGGGCCGCAAGGTCGAGATCGTCTCGAACATCCGCAACCGCGATCGCACCACCGGCGCCATGCTCTCGGGCGAGGTTGCCAAACGCTACGGCCATGAAGGGCTACCCGAGGACACGATCACCGTGAAGCTCACCGGCGTCGCCGGCCAGAGCTTCGGCGCCTGGGCCGCCCATGGCGTGACGCTGGAATTGACCGGCGAGGCCAACGATTATGTCGGCAAGGGCCTCTCCGGCGGCAAGCTCATCGTCAGGCCCCACGACAAGGTGGGCTTCGTGCCGGAGAAATCGATCATCGTCGGCAATACGGTGCTTTACGGCGCTATCTCCGGCGAATGCTATTTCCGCGGTGTCGCCGGCGAACGCTTCGCCGTGCGCAACTCCGGCGCGGTTGCCGTCGTCGAAGGGGTGGGCGACCACGGCTGCGAATACATGACCGGCGGCTGCGTGCTGTTGATCGGCGAGACCGGCCGCAACTTCGCCGCCGGCATGTCGGGCGGTGTCGCCTATGTGCTCGACGAGGCGGGCGACTTCGCCAAGCGCTGCAACCTCGCCATGGTCGACCTGGCGCCGATTCCGGCCGAAGACGCCACCATCGAGCGCCTGCACCATCACGGCGGCGATCTGGAAAGCCATGGCCTGGTCGATGTCACCGCAGGCATGGACAAGCACGACGCCACCCGCATCTGGGAACTAGTGACGCGCCATTACAAGTACACGGGCTCCTCGCGCGCCAAGGCGATCCTCGACGATTGGGCGGCTTATCTTCCGAAATTCGTGAAGATCATGCCGGTCGAATATGCCCGCGCCCTTCAGGAACTCGAGAAGGCGCAGGCCACCAGTGACG
>JANMQB010000515.1:0-4808 GCA_031370155.1 Hyphomicrobiales bacterium
GACACAACGGTTTAGCGGCTCTTCCGCCGCATGGCGAGATGCCAGACGAGAACGCCCGCGAGGAATAGCGGCGATCCGGAGGTGAGTGCGGTGGGCCCGTAGACGCGCGCTGCCGAGGAGAACACCAGGAGCGCCGTCGCCGCCGTGAACAGGGAGGCCAGCATCGCCGCCGCCGCCAGGGCAAGCCTGGCGCGTCCATGGCGCGGCAGGCCTCTCGCCGCGCGGCGGCCCTCGCGCCGCTCAAGCAGCACCCACAGCACGGCGCCGAGAAACAGGAGACCGAGGATGAAGACCGTCAGCAGCGCCATGACGGCGGCCTCATTCCTGGAAGTCGAGCGCGTCCCTGATGATCTTCTGCAGATCCTCGCGGCGGTACGGCTTCATGATGATGAAGCCCTCGCGGAAACGCGGCTCTTCCTGATGCACCATGGCGCCCTTGGGATAGCCCGAGGTGTGGACGATCTTGAGGCTCGGCCGGAGGGCCTTCGCCGCCTGGGCGAGATCGAAGCCGTTCATGCCGCCGGGCATCACCACGTCCGAGAACATCAGGTCGATGCCGGGATTTTCCTGCAGCTTGGCCAGGGCCTGGAAACCGTCCTCGGCCTCGACGATGTCATAGCCGAAATCCATCAGGAATCCGCAGGCGACCGCACGCACCGCTTCCTGGTCTTCGACCACCAGAATCTTCGGGCTGCGCGGTTTCTCCGGCTCCTTTGCCACCTCCGGTTCCACGGCTTCGGCGCTGGGAGGTTCCGGCGCTTTGAGCGATTCTACCGGTGTCAGGCCGGCCACCGGCGGGATCACCTCGCCCGGCGCGAACCGGCGCGGCAGATACATCTTGATCGCGGTGCCGTGGCCCATTTCGCTATAGATGCTCACATGGCCGCCCGACTGCTTCATGAAACCGTAGACCATGGACAGGCCGAGACCCGATCCCTTGCCCTGCTCCTTGGTGGTGAAGAAGGGCTGGAAGACTTTCTCGAGCAGCTCCGTCGGCACGCCGGTGCCGGTATCGGAGACCGCGACCATGACATAATGGCCGGGCGTCACCTCCGGATATTTCGCGGCGTAAGCGGCGTCGAGAAAAGCCGGCTGGGTTTCGATGGTCAGCAGACCGCCGTCGGGCATGGCGTCGCGGGCGTTGATCGACAGATTGAGGATCGCCGATTCGAGCTGCGAGGGATCGATCAGCGCTTTCGGCTCGCCCGTCATGGCGATGGCCTTGAGCTGGATATTTTCGCCGATGGTGCGGGCGATCAGCGGCGAGATGCCGTTGACCAGGTCGTTGACCTCGACCTCGCGCGGCTCCAGCGCCTGTTT
Organism: Hyphomicrobiales bacterium; assembly: GCA_031370155.1. Taxonomy (GTDB): domain Bacteria; phylum Pseudomonadota; class Alphaproteobacteria; order Rhizobiales; family Aestuariivirgaceae; genus Aestuariivirga. Next base: position 1,321 of record JANMQB010000515.1, read on the forward strand.
GCGCGCGAAGGCCAGCATCTGGCGGGTGAGGTCGGAGCCCTTGGTCGCCGCCTGGATGGCTTCCTGCAACCGCTTCCGTGCCTTCTCGTCGGGCTGCAGCTTGCCCTCGATCAGCTGCAGATTGCCGATGACCACGGTGAGAAGATTGTTGAAGTCATGGGCAAGCCCGCCGGTGAGCTGGCCGATCGCTTCCATCTTCTGGGCCTGCTGCAAGTGCTGGGCGGCCTGCTTCTTCTGGGTGATGTCGACGATCTGCACGACCAGCTGCTCGATGTCGCCGGCGGTACCGCGCACCAGCGAAACGCTGGTCGAGCCGTGCACGACATTGCCCGCCTGGTTCATGTAGCGGAGGTCCTGCTTGACCGCCGGAATCTCGCCCTTGATAAGTAGCCCCATGGCGAACAGGAACTGGCTGCGGTCGTCCTTGTGCAGGTAGTCGTCGAAGGCGCTCTTGGCGGAGTCGTTTTCACCCTTGCCGAGGAACTCCCAGAACGCCGCGTTGGCCAGCGTGATCTTGCCGATCGGCGAAACCAGCGCCATGCCGTGGGCGGCGGATTCGAAGGCGCCCTTGAAGCGCTGATCGTCGACCACGGTGACCGGCTGCTCGACGCTCACCGACACCGGCTCGATCAGCATGCAGATCGAACGCTCGATGCGGCCCTTGTCGCCGCGATAGGCGTTCATCGACAGGAGCACGCGGGCGGGCGAGCCGTCCTTGCGCATCAGGGTGACGAACTCGTTGCGCGACACGCCGCTCTGCAGATATTTGGGGTAGATGTTCTTGACCAGATGGCTGCGCGCGTCCGGCGCCAACAGCTCGGTGAAAAACTTGCCCTCGACATCGGCCTGGGAATAGCCGAACGATTCCGACCACTGCTTGTTGACCGAGGTGATCCGCCCGGTGCCGTCCATGCAATGCAGCATCGCCGGCAGGCTGTGCAGGAGCTGCTCGTAAACCCTGCCGTTCTGGTCGGGAAAGAAGGGCACATAGCGCGAGGCGGCCGCTTCCGGCTTTTCGATTTTCCACGCCGCGCCGCCGCCGCCCGGGCGCAACTCGTCCCAGCCGGTAAAGGACTGGTTAAGACTTGTGGCCGTGACGGGCGGGTTCATTCGTTGCGTCTCACGAATTCTCACTCCACCAATTATCGACGGTCCGGTTAATGGAGCCTTGCCGGGATCGCTCAAAGGTGAACGGCCCCGGCAAGCAGCTTGAAACGCTGTGCGTATGGTGAAGGAAGGGTTAAGGCCTGACGCAAGAGCGGGATGATTTCAGACTGAATCAGTTGGCGAATCTCCCTCCCCCTTGTAGGGAGGGATTAAGCCCGTATTCGCCGGATGTCTTCGTAATTTGCTGTAATTTCGCGGCGATTCAGATATAATAATCAACAACTTAATCTGGATCGCACGAGGCCATCTTGCAGAACCCAACGGGTGAATCGGTCGATGGTCCTCTCCGGCTCGTTTTCGACCGCCGCGTGAAGCTTGAGTTCCATGGTTCGCGGATCACCTCCGATGCCGGATTGCTGGCCTATCGCGAACTCGACGACGCCCTCGGTCTCAGCGCAATGGCCGGCGATGTGCTCGCCGATGCGCGCACCGGCAGGAACGGCCGCCATGCTCTGGTCGGGTTGCTTCGGCAATCCGTGTTCGGGCGTCTCGCCGGATATGATGACGTGAACGACGCCGAGCGCTTGCGCCATGATCCGGCGATGCGCTGGATTGTCGGCGGCAAGGCGGCTCAGGGTTCTGCGGCCTCGCCGAGTCAGATGGGCCGCTTCGAGACGAAGTGGCTCGCGGCATCCAATAACCTCACGGCACTTGCCGACCTCTCCGGCCAGTGGATCGACGGCGTTCATGGCCGCCGTCCGCCGCGAGGCATCGTGCTCGACATGGATTCAAGCGTCAGCCCCACCCATGGCGATCAGGAGATGAGCGTCTGGAACGGTCACTTCGCCTGTACCTGCTACCACCCGCTTTTCCTGTTCAACCAGTTTGGTGATCTGGAACGCAGCGCCCTTCCTCCCGGCAACGTCCACAGTGCCGACGGCTGGCAAGACGTGCTCGCCCCGGTCGTGGCCCGCTATCGGGGCAAGGTCTTGCGCCTCTATTTCCGGGCCGACGCCGCCTTCGCGATGCCGGGGGTCTACGAGTACCTGGAAGCCGAGGGGATCAAGTATGCGATCCGCATTCCCACCAACCAGATCCTCCAGACGAGGATCGGCTATTTGCTGACACGCCCGGTCGGGCGTCCCCCGAACCATGTACGGCGGTTCCACGCCAATTTCACCTATCAGGCGGGAAGCTGGACCAAGCCCCGCCGGGTGGTCGCCAAGGTCGAGTGGCATCCCGGCGAACTTGTTCCGCGCGTCGGCTACATCGTCACCAACCTGTCGCGCCCGGCCGAGCGGGTTGTCGCCTTCTACAATCAGCGCGGCACATGTGAGCAGTGGATCAAAGAGGGCAAGGGCGCGATCAAGTGGACGCGGTTGTCATGCCGGACGTTCGCCGCCAACGCGGTCCGGCTTCAGCTTCACGCGCTCGCCTACAATCTCGGCAACTTCCTGCGCACCCTGGCGACGCCGGAGCCGATCAAAGAGTGGTCTCTGACCAGCCTGAGGGAGAAGCTGATCAAGGTCGGCGCGAAGCTCGTCAGCCACGGCCGCTATGTCGCCTTCCAGATGGCCGAGGTCGCCATTCCGAGGATGCTGTTCGCCGAGATCCTGTGGCTGATCGCCGAACTGCGGCCGCAGCCACCTCCAGCGCCGGCGTGAACAGGCCGGCGGCATGAGTTCCAGCGAGAGCAACGGGAGAGGTGCGCCTTGGCGAGGACAATATCGGTGCTTCCACCACGCGCCGCGCCGATTTTACCGCCCTCCGGGCAACTATGCACGTGAGTGAGCATTGAAATGAGTCTACACAAATGCCGCCCCGCAAATACAGGGGCTGGCGCGCCCGAATCGGAAATTGAAATCACGCCCGCGATGATCGAGGCGGGGCTGGAGCAGCTTATGGGATTTAGCCGCGAACGGGATAGCTATGAGGATCGGGTAAGAGCTATCTACCGAGCAATGAGGCTGACTATTTCGTCATGACCGTGGGCTTGTCTGGTCGGCGACGGTTTTTGGTTGTTTCTTCCATCAGGCGCATGATCAAGGCTTGGACCGCAAATAGGTATAATGTTCGTCTTTTGAGGGATTTGGGGTTTGGTTCATACAAGCCAAGCCCATCACACATCTTTGCGATTTCTGGGTGATCGAAACTGCGGTTCACAAAATGGGCAAAGTTATTCCGAACCTGCCGGATTTTATGAAGTTCCGTCTTGTTCTTCTGCCCGTACAAGCCAAGTGAAAAGCCTATTTCGATTTTGGCATGAAACCTGGAAATAGGACCTTCGCCGTCAAATAAGGTTTCATGCTGAGTGTTGGACATTGGTAGCATTCGACGAGCAATGGCTTCTTCTAAGACTGATTCCAAAAGAGTCGCCGTAA
>JANMQB010000588.1:0-5132 GCA_031370155.1 Hyphomicrobiales bacterium
GGCCAAGGGGCTGACCGAGGCGCTGAGCGGCTTGCCGGGGGGCACCGTGCAATGGGCGGGGGCGGAGCAATATTACGTGCTCGGCATGCCCTTCGCCGAGGTGAAGGAAGAACTCGGCAAGCTCGCCTCCTGTTCGGACCAGAGCCACGGCCGCGTCATCATCCGCATCGAAGGGCCCAAGGCGCGCAATGTGCTGGCCAAGGGAACGCCGGTCGATCTGCACGCAAGCGTCTTCCCCGCCGGCCAATGCGCGGTGACGCAAATGGCCCATGTCGGGGTACATATTTCGCATCCCGGCGAGGATGCCTTCGAGCTTTCGGTGTTCCGCGGCTTCTCGGAAAGTTTCTGGGAATGGCTGACCGAACAGGCGGAAGAGTTTGGTTATCAGGTGAAGTGATCAGGCGGCAAGCCGTCCAGCAAGCCTGACGATCCTTCTGCACGCCTCGGCGATTTCGGATTCATCGACGGTGAGCGCCACGCGCAGGTGGCCGGCGCCGCCGGCGCCGAAGCTTTCGCCCGGCATGGTCACGACATTTTCCTCGGCGCGAAGCTTCATGGCAAAGGCCTCGCCGGAGAGGCCGGTCTTTCTCACATCGACCATGACGAACATGCCGCCCTCGGGCATGCGGGCGGAGACGGTCTTGGCGCCCTTGAGGCCCGCCACCACGGCGCGGGCGCGGCGCTCGTAGTTCCGCTTCATGGCGTCGACTTCGGCAAAGTGATTGTCGATGGCGAAGGCGGCGGCATCCTCCAGGAAAGGCTGCGAGCCGAACAGCATGGTTTCGGTGAGAGGCAGGGCGCGTTCGCAGAATTCCTCCGAAGCCGCAATCCAACCGCAACGGAATCCCGGCATGGCATGGGACTTCGACACCGACGAGACGACCACGGTGCGCTTCTCCAGTCCGGCCACATCGAAGGGCGAGGCGAAGACCGTGTTGCCATAGGTGAGTGTCGCATAGACCTCGTCGGAGACGATCCACAGATCGTGTTTCTCGCAGAGCCTGCCGATCCTGGCGATTTCCTCGGCGGTGAAGACTGCGCCCGTCGGATTGCTCGGCGTGTTCATCAGGAGGACGCGCGTCTTGGGGGTGATCGCCTTCTCAAGCTCCGCGGCCTTCAGATGGAAGCCGTGGTCGGGATCGACTCGCACCGGCACCGCGACGCCGCCCGCCGCGGCGATGACGCCTTCATAGGTGGCATAATAGGGATCGGCCATCAGCACTTCGCCGCCGAGATCGACCAGCACCATCATCGCGGCATAAAGCGCCGTCTGGGTTCCGGGCAGAAACAGGAATTGCTCGGGCGTTACGGCGCGGCCGGTGCGCCGCGAATACATGCGGGACAGCGCGCCCAGAATTTCCGGTTCGCCGCGGCCGTTTGAATAACGGGTGCGGCCGGCGCGCATCTGGCGTTCGGCCACGTCCATGATCGCGGCGGGCGGCGGCGCGTCGGGCTCGCCGATCGACAGGAAGATCATCTTCTCGCCATGGGCGGCGCGGCGCTTGCCCTCGCTATGAACCGCCCATTTCTCCGAACCCAACCCTGCGAGCCGTTCGGTGATCGCTGCAAAGCGCATGGAAAACCCCGTGAGTGGAATTGCGTGGCTGTATAGCTAGAAGGCGGTGAGAGCGCCATCGCGGGTTATGCGCAAACGGGCCGCCTGCTTCAAACTGTCATAGTCCGCCCCGGAAACCGCAAGAACCGGGCAATGCTTGCCGTAAAGCTCGGCTGCGACGGCTGCACCGATGGCAAGGTTGATGTCGGGTGCGGCGAGAACAATGGCCGCCGGAGCCGTGCCGCGCCGGATCGCCTCGGCAATGGTGCCGGGGGCGGAGCCGGAACCGCGGCTTTCGCGCATCAGCAACACTTGGCCCGTGAGGCAGGCGCCGCGCTGGGGATGGTGCACATCGAGGATAACGCCGGTCTTCGGATCGAAGGCGCCCCAGAAACTCAACGGCTCGTCGAGGACAAGAACCGGGCCCTCAGCCTCGCCGGCATTGAGAACATCGGCGCGGATCATGAGCTCAACCACAGGGCCGGATCGCGCCAAACCTGCCCACGCACCGCGCTTTCAACGCATTCCTTCAGCGAGCCGAAGCAGACTTCGATGCCCAGCATGCCCGGCGCGTAATAGGCCCATTTGGCGGCATTGGTCATGACGCGGCCCTTGAGCCCACGAAGCTTTGGCGAATAATAGGTGCAGATATCGACGGGTACGGCGATGCCCGCCGCCTCCAGCCTTGCGAGCCCGCCATTGGCGTCGATCAAATGGCGGATGCCGCGGGCGGTGGAGACTGTGACCTGAAGACCGGGCTTCACCTTGCGGCCATCGAGCAGGCGCAGGAGTTCCTCGAATTCGGCGGTCGAGAAATGCGGCGTGCCGAGCGCCACCGCATCGAGGGGACCATCGCGGCCGGTGGAAAGTTCCTTGTGCGCTTGCTGCAGGTCGCCGGCGCCGACGTGCAAGGTCTCGCCGGAGCGGAAGACCGCGCCGAGTTCGGGGGCTTCCGGTGTCACGCCGATGCCGTGCCAGAGTTCCACGCCACCCGATGCCGCCACGGCGGAACTCAGCGCCTTGAGATTGGCGGGCGAGGTTTTCACCAGGCCGGAGATCGCCGGAATGCGGCGGCCGGCGATGCGGCCCACATGGTGGCCGAGGAGGTGATGGAAGATATCCTGGCGCTTCCAATCGCCGGCAAGCGCTGTGCAATCGAAATGAAGTTCGGCTTGGCGGCCCTGATCGGTGTGCAGTCCGGCGAAGGGCGCCTTGCCCACCAGCGCGCAGGCCACATCGAGATAGTCGCCGTATTTGTTGGTGCGGGCGCCGATGACGGAATTGTAATAGGTGACCGCATTGGATTCACCCACCGCGATGTGATCGCCGAATTCCGGTCCGCCCGGTAATTGATAGGGGGCACAGGTCCAGGTGGGCTTGCAGCCGAGCGCCAGATAGAGCTGCATCAGCTGGCGGGCGCCGCGCACGGTTTCGGGATCGTCCGCTTCGGGACGCAGCTCCGGATCGGCAAGACTCACCACGCCAGTGTTGGTCCAGGCGGGGACCGCGAGCCTGGCGCCGTTGTCCAAAAGATAGCGGGCGAAATCCACATGCGCCTGGCCGGTGTAGAAGCAGGCATCTATATGGGCGAAGGAAATGGGCACGAGGCGCGGCGCATCCATGATTTCCGCCGCCTTGACGAGGAGACGCATGGCAAACTGCATGGCCTTGCCGTCGCGGCCGGCAAGCAGCGCCGCCTCGCGCGCCTCGAGCGCCAGGTTCACTCCTTCACCTGTTCGCGCGCCAGGCGGTTCAAGGCCACATAGTCGGTCTTGCCGGAACCCAGCACCGGCAGCTCCTTCACGTGCAGGATATTGCGCGGGACCATAAGTTCGGTGGCACCATCTTTCTTCAGCCCGTCAGCCAGCTGCTTGCGTTCGAGATTTTCCGCCGTGGTGAACAGCACAAGCTGTTCGCCCTTCTTTCTGTCGGGAACCGCGACGACGGCATGGGCCGCATCCGGAAAGGCCGCCTGGAGCTTCGTCTCGATGGCGGTGAGCGAGATCATCTCGCCGGCGATCTTGCAGAAGCGCTTGGCGCGGCCGAGGATGGTGACGAAGCCCTGCTCGTCGATCTTTACGATATCGCCGGTATCGTACCAGCCATCGGGCGGTGGCTCGAGCACGCCGGGTGTGTCGGCGCGCAGGTAGCCCAGCATGACATTGGGGCCCCTGACCATCAGGCGGCCACCTTCGGTGATGCCTTCGACGGGCTCGAGCCTATATTCGATGCGGTCGAGAAGCCGGCCGACGGTGCCGGTCTTGTAATGCATCGGCGTGTTGACGGCGAGAACCGGCGCGCATTCGGTGGCGCCATAGCCTTCGAGAATGCGCAACCCGAATTTCTCCATCCACACCTCGCGGGTTTCCGGCTTCACCCGCTCGGCCCCGGCCACGACCAGGCGCACATTGAAGAAATCATAGGGGTGAGCATTGCGGGCATAGCCCATCAGAAACGTATCGGTGCCGAACAGGATGGTTGCGTTGGTATCGTAGGCAAGCTCGGGGACCACCTTGTAATGCAGGGGCGAGGGATAGAGGAAGGTGCGCACCCCGGCCAGCACCGGCAGCAGCGAAGCGGCGGTGAGTCCGAAGGCATGGAACATGGGCAGGGCGTTGAACACGATGTCCTGGGCGGCGAAGGCGATGCGGGCTGCGGCCTGATGACGGTTGGCGTGCAGATTGCGGTGCGACAGCACGACACCTTTCGGCACACCTTCCGAACCCGAGGTGAAGAGAATGACGGCCGGTGAATTGGGATCGCGTGAGGCACCGCTTGAGCGCAGCACGGAGGCCGGAAAAGTCCTGGAGTAGAGACCGAACAGCTTGTCGAAAACACCCACGCTTTCGCGCAGGTCTTCGAGATAAATGACGGTGCGGCCCTGCGCGAGGATTTTCAGATCCTCTTGCATCTGCCCCGCCTCGATGAATTTGCGCGAGGTGACGACGGCCGAAACCTGCGCCGCCGTGCAGGCCGCCGACATGTTAACGGCCCCGGTCGAGAAATTCAGCATGGCGGGAACGCGGCCGTAAGCCTGCAAACCGAAGATCGTGAGAAAACAGCCGATGGCGTTGGGCAGCAGAACGGCAACATTCTTGTGGCCCGGAGTGAGTGCCGCCATCTTGCGGCCGAGAATGAAACTTCCGAGCACCAGCCGGTCATAGGACACGGGATTGCGCTGGATGTCCTCGAGAATCCGGTGATTGCCGCCATGGGTGGCGCGGGCGTCGAGCAAGGCCTCGAACAGGGTCTGATCGATGTTGGAGGTGCGGAAGACCATGTCGGTCATGACATCGTAGAGTTTGTCGGCCTGGTAGTCGCGAAGGGCGGCTCCGCGCATGCCGGCGGGCGAGTCGAATTTCACCGGCGGCAGGAAGGTGAGGGTGATCTTGGGGAACCAGCGCAGACGAAGTTTTCCGCGCATGCGCGAGAACATGGAATACTGGGCGCCTTCGATCCGCACCGGCAGGACCTTTGCGCCCGCCATCTGGGCGATGGCGCCGGGCCCTTCATAAACCTTCATGAGCGCGCCCGTGACGGTGAGGCGGCCTTCCGGGAAAATCACGATCTTGCGGCC
>JANMQB010000063.1:0-10869 GCA_031370155.1 Hyphomicrobiales bacterium
CGCTGTTCTGGCGCGACAACACCATGATGCTGTTCGGCGATGCCAAGAAGATGACGGATGAGATCGTCAAGGCGATGTGAGGCTTGAAACAATTGCAGACACTAAACCAGGTGATCGAGTTGTGAATAAGGGTATCAACAGGCGCCTTGAACTTTGGACGTTCGCAGGGGTGTTTCTGGCGCTCTTGTCTAGTCTTGCGTCTGGCAGCGGAGGATGGAAACTACTCGGATCGCAAGGTGTGATGAACCTTGTTGCTATCGATAAGGATCAGGAATCGAACGAAGATGCTTACCGCAATGCTATTGCAGAGTTGTGTGGCGTTGAAACTGTTTGTCAGGTTCTCTTTTGGATCGAAGGTACCGACGCACCTCGCTCGTTGCCAATGACTGACGAGCAGGTCGAAACACAGATTGCACAGTGGCAATATAACGGTAACACCGGCCTTCAACGCCTTCTGTGGCCGTGCAAGTTGTTCCCAGATACGCCCAAGGACGAATGTTTTTGAGCGCTGAATTTTGGTGACAGAATTTCGGCAATTTTCGGTGACAGGGCACATTATTGCTTTCACTCACGCAGCCTTCCTTCGCGATGGCCGGATCAAAATTTCTACCGGAATGCCGAGTTTCGCGTGCAGTCTCCTGATCATCGCAATCGAGAGTCCACGCTTGCGGTCGAGGACTTCGGCGATGCGGGCGCGGGTGCCGATGATGCCTTCTAAATCTTTCCGCGTCAGGCCCTGCTGCTCCATGCGGAACTTGATGGCTTCCACCGGGTCGGGCGGGTCCGTCGGATCGTGCAGGCTTTCATATGCGTCGATCAGCGTGGCGAGCACATCGAGCCGGTCTCCCTTCTTGGTGCCGCCGGGAGCGCCCCACAATGCCTCGATTTCCCGAAGTGCGATTTCATAATCTTCCGGTGTGCGGATCGGTTTGACGTCAGTCATGGTGCTTTACCTCCTTCACATCGATCCGGTCATAGTCCCGGTGGCTTCCAATCCATTTGATCCAGACGATGCCTTTTTCGAAGTCCACCGCAACAACCAACCGAAAGTCATTGCCCTTGATGTTGAAGCGAACCCCTCCTTGAGGGCTTCACCCCACCAGCCGGAACGCGCCGCTTTTGTTTCCGCCGAAGCGGTAGATCGCGAAATCCCGATCGAAGGCCGCGACGTCGAGGATTTGCAGGCGTTCCATCAGGGCGAAGCTGGTGCGGCCGGTGAGGGAGAAATCCTGATCGGGGTAGCGCTGGCCGATCAGCCATGCGGCTTCCATATCGGCGGCGATGACACACTCCAGTTCCGCGGCGCCCTGCCTGACGATGCGCCAGAAGGATTCGGCGGCCTGCCAATGGAGTTTTTGATGCAGCAGCCGCCATGTTTCGGCAAGAACCAGCGTTGATGTCAACAATCCGGCTTGGCCGGAAAGAGCGGCCTTGGCGCGGGCATGCTGCGCATCGTTTCCGTTGACCGCGGCGAACCAGACCGACGTGTCGACGAAAATCCTCATTTCTGCAGCTTGCCGGCCTCAATCGCCCCAGCGATCATCGCGCGTTTGTCTTTCGCGATGTCGGTCGGCTCGGCCGAGCGGCCGAGATCGAAGAGTTCGGCCACATCGGACTTGGGCGGATCACCGCCGAGATCGGCGGCAATGACCCTTCGGACATATTCGGCCACCGGCACGCCAATACTTTCGGCGCGGCGGCGGACCTTGACCTGCGTCGCCGAATCGAGGGTTATTTGCATTCGAGATGCCATGATGGCGATGGTAAGCCATCACCTCATATTTGTCAATTGTCATATTCCGGCTCACCGTAACGCCTCCAACAGTGGCCGCAGTTTGTGTTTTCTCCGGTGCGTTGCGATCAACCACTCCAGCACGCCGCGCCATTCCTCGTCGCGGCCGTCGTCTTCGTAGGCGCTGGCGGCAAGGGCTAGCCAGTGGGCGGCGACGTCGTAGTGGCCGGCCTGGCCCTGTTCCATGATCTGATCGGCAAGGCGGCGGGCAAGCCCTATTACCCAATCGGGGTGGTTTCGGGTCGCGGCTTGGGCAAGCTCCATGAGCAGCGGGTCGTGGGCCGATGGCGTGCGGTCGTCGAGCGCCACCGCAACCGCCTCCTCGATCATCCCCTCTCTCAGATAGATGGCGGGCCTTTCGTAACAGCGTCCGGCGCGGGCAAGCAGCGCGAGTAACCGGGACCGGCATTCGGCCCACAGCGGACCCGCCGCCGCCGCGGCCGCCACGAAGTCCTCGCTGGAAAGCCTCAGGGCAAAGCAGGTTTCCGCAGCCGAAACCGCAAGCGCATGATTTCCGAGTGCCGCCGCCCTGTCGCGCAACCATCCGGCCAGCTTGGCATACTGCCAATCCGCCTCGGGCGCACGGTCGAGTTCCAGGCCTCGCCTGGCCACGGCAAGCGCATCGGTGGCCGAACCGGCGGCGTCGAAGGATTGCGCCAAAGTCAGCGCCTGGCCGGACGTTTCGAGCGAGGTGAGGGCGAAGCCCAGCGCCTCCGCCATGCGCCCGCACTTGATCAGCATGGCACCGTAACTTTCCTTCTCGCCCGCGGCCCTGGCAAGGTTGAGATAGTCATCCCGGCGGTCCTGGGCATCGAGGTTACGCAACACCAGCGCCACGAAATCGCGATCCGCCCAGGCCTCGTTGCCATCCGGCGGCCACTCCGTTCGGGTGCCGTCCAGCACTTGGCGAAGTCCTGCGGAGTCGAAATCGGCCCGCAAGGTCAAAAGGGCCGTGCCGAAACCGTCGAAATCGCCATAGTCCGACAGATCGTCCTGCCAGCCCGCCACGAGATCGGCGTAGCTTTCGCGCTCCTCGGTATCGAGATCGGCCATCATGACCGCTTCGCAGATCATGCGGCCGAGATCGTTGAAGAGCTCGTACATGTGTTCGTCCGAGCCCGAAGCATGTTCGATCCAGTCCGAGACGAAGGCATCGGTCACCGCCTCAAGAATCAGAAGCGCATTGCGCCCGTCGCCCGCTTCCAGAAACGGCACGGCCTGCGCGGTCAATTGCTGTAGCTCGGCAAGATCGCCCGATGCGCGGTAGCCGTCCCAATAGCGCCGCTCACGATAGCGGGCGCCGAGCAAGGCATGGGCATGCCGGGAGATTGGAGCGGTATCGATGTCCGCCTTCGTGACACCCGCTCGCGGCGGTGGTGCGGCAAGCTCAACGTCAAGCCAAGAGGCGAGATGCGGATCGCTGTCGAGGCGCTTGGTCAGCAGGGCGAGAAGCCGGTCCCGGTCGAGCGGCGCCAACATCTCCGCGACCGGCTGCGATTTCGGCACGCGGGTTTCGTCGGCGGCATAGGCGAGCAGCACCGCCACCACGTGTTTGCAGGCTCCGTCCCAATCGAAGGGGCAGGTGCAGGACATCTCCCCGGCACGCCCGCTCGCCAACTCCACGGTGACGATGTAGGGCTCGTCCTCGCTGCCTTCGACTTCCGCGTGGAGCGTATCGCCGCGCAGCTTCAACCCCGAGACCGCGCCGTTTTTCCAGTAGGTCTTGCCGCGCGCGAAGACCTCGGCGGTTGCCAATGCACGAATGGATTTTTCGTCGAGTGATGCCACCATCCATCAGTCCGATTATTTCGGATCGCATACCACCACGCGGGAGTTGGCGGCAACACCCTCAACTATCAAGTCCCGCCACGGCGACAGGGACATCCTGCCACTCCTTCGCGGGGCGGCACGATTGCCGCTTGAATGAAGGGAAAACTACGTCTGTCAATGGGAACCGGGGTTGAACGGGCAGTTCAGCCGGAATTCACCGCTTTTTGCAAGACGGGCCTCCCAACGCGCCACGCAATCGTCTAGATTTGCCGCCACAACCGCTGCCGCCGGGGAGGACACAGGCGAAACATGGCTGAGCCTAGCGAACATACGGTGCTCGAACCGCCCCGGGTCTATCTCGTCCACATGATGGTTTTCACCCTGGTGGTGGCCATTCTGGCGGCCGTCCTCTATGCGCCCATGCAGCGGGCCTTCATGGCCAATCCGGGGCTCAACGCCGTCATCATCGCCTCGCTGCTGTTCGGCATGTTCCATTCCTACCGCATGGTGTGGCGGCTGTTTCCGGAGATCGGCTGGGTCAACGATTTCCGCATTTCCGAGCCCGGTGCGGCGACGGCAAGCCAGCCGCGCCTCCTTGCCCCCATGGCGATGCTGCTGCGCAACCGGCAGGCGACGGTGCTGTCGCCCTTGTCGATGCGCTCGCTGCTCGACTCGCTCGCCTCGCGCCTCGACGAATCGCGCGATCTGTTGCGCTATCTGGTGGGGCTGCTGATCTTCCTCGGCCTGCTCGGCACCTTCTGGGGCCTACTCGCGACGGTGTCCTCGGTGAGCGAAGCGATCCGCGCTCTCGATGTCACCGCGGCGCAATCGGGCACGGTGTTCGAGGATCTGAAAACCGGGTTGGAGGGGCCCTTGAAGGGCATGGGCCTGTCGTTCTCGTCCTCGCTGTTCGGCCTGGCCGGATCGCTGATCCTGGGATTTCTCGATCTCAAGGCCTCGCAGGCGCAAAACCGCTTCTACAACGATCTCGAGGACTGGCTGTCCACCATCACCGACATCGCCGCCGGCAGCGGCGGCCAGGCGGCGGTTTCGCCCTATCTCAGGCTCGACCTGCAGAACCTGCAGCGCGGCCTCGACAAGATCGGCACCACGCTGGAGGGGGTGAAGGGCGGCAATGGTGCAGTACCCGGCGACCGGCAGGCGATCGAGCAATTGGCCGATGCGGTGGCGGGCCTCGTCCAGCAGATGCGCGAGGAACAGAAGATGGTCCGGCAATGGGCCCAGTCGCAGCAGGTGCAGCAGAACGAGATCCAGCGCCTGTTGATCCGCGCCACCGGCCAGGCGCCGGCCCGCGGCCGGGCCCGGGTCGAGGACGAGGAGTAGGCCATGGCGATCGCCCAGTCGCGCCGCCGCCAGGAACAGAGCGCGCCCTACTGGCCGGGCTTCGTCGACGCCATGGCGCAGCTTCTGCTGGTCATCATCTTTCTGCTGTCGGTGTTCATGGTGGCGCAGTTCCTGCTGGCGCGGGAAATTTCCGGCCAGGATTCAGCACTCGGCCAGTTGCGCTCGCAAATCGCCGAACTGACAGAACTTCTGGCGCTGGAGAAATCGGCCAAGGAAAACGTCGATTCCATGCTGGTGGCGCTGACCGACGATTTCAACACCGAGAAAGCGAAGAATTCCAGTATCGCCGCCATGCTGGCGGCCGAGAGCGAAAAGGGCAGTTCCGCCGGTTCCGCGATCAGCGGCTTGCGCACCGATCTCGACAAGGAGAGGGCGCTCTCCGCGGAGGCGCTGGCCAAGGTGGAACTGCTCAACCAGCAGATCGCCGCCATGCGGCGCCAGCTTTCCCAGCTCAATAACCTCCTCACCGACGCCGAAACCCGCAACCGGCAATCGGAGACGCAGATCGCCGATCTCGGCAAGCGGCTCAATTCGGCGCTGGCCCAGCGGGTGCAGGAATTGTCGCGCTACCGGTCCGAGTTCTTCGGGCGGCTGCGGCAGATTCTGTCGCAGCGCTCCGACATTCTGGTGGTCGGCGACCGTTTCGTGTTTCAATCGGAAGTGCTGTTCGGCAAGGGCTCGGCGGTTCTCAGTGAGGAAGGCCGGCAGGAGATGCTGAAGCTCGCCGAAGCGCTGAAGCAGCTCGAAGCCGAGATTCCCGGCGATATCGCCTGGGTGCTGCGGGTCGATGGCCACACCGACGTGGACCCGATCTCGGTTCAGTTCAAGTCGAATTGGGAACTGTCTGCCGCGCGGTCGATCGCGGTCGTCAATTTCCTCATCGCCAGCGGGGTAACGCCGAAGCATCTGGTGGCCGCCGGTTTCGGTGAGTTCCAGCCGATCGATCCGGGCTCCACCGAAGAGGCCAAGTCGCGCAACCGCCGCATCGAACTCAAGCTGACGGAGCGGTGAACTGCAGCTTGGCGAGTTTGGCGTAGAGCGGGCTTTTCTTGATCAGGTCGCGGTGGCTGCCCTCGGCCACCAGGCGGCCGCCGTCGAGCAGCAGAATGCGGTCGGCATTGCGCACCGTGGCAAGCCGGTGGGCAATCACCAAGGTGGTGCGGTTGGCGGTGAGCTTTTCCAGCGCTTCCTGAATGAGTGCCTCGCTCTCGGCATCGAGCGCGCTCGTCGCCTCGTCGAGCAGCAGGATGGGCGCATCACGCAGGATGGCGCGGGCAATGGCTATGCGCTGGCGCTGGCCGCCGGAGAGAGACACACCGCGCTCGCCCACTTCCGTGTCATAGGCTTGCGGCAGCTTTTCCGCGAATTCAGCGACGCGCGCCGCCTTGGCTGCGGCTTTGACGTCCTCGTCGGAAGCTTCCGGCCGGCCAAAGCGGATGTTGTCGAGCACGCTGCCGGAGAAGATTACCGTCTCCTGCGGCACCACGGCGATGCGGGCGCGCACCGCCAGCGGATCGGCCTGGCGCACATCGGTGCCGTCGATCTTCACGAACCCCGATTGCGGATCGAAAAACCGCTGGATGAGCGCGAAGATCGTGGTTTTGCCGGCTCCCGAGGGTCCGACGATCGCCACCGTCTCGCCCGGCGCCACCGTGAAACTCACAGCCTTCAGTGCCGAAATCCGGGGCCTTGCCGGATAGTTGAAGTTCACTTTTTCGAAGGCGACTTCGCCCTTGGCGGGGGTGGGCAGTGCCACGGGATTGGCGGGAGCGGCAATCGCCGGCACTTCGTCGAGCAATTCCGAAATCCGCTCGGCGGCGCCGGCGGCAAGCTGAACTTCGCCCCACACTTCCGACAACTGTCCGAGCGAACTCGCCGCGAGAACGGCATAAATCACGAATTGGCCGAGGGTGCCGCCGCTCATGTTGCCGGTCATCACTTCGCGCGCGCCGAACCAGAGCAGGCCGACGATGGCGCCAAGCGAGACAAAGATGATGGCAGCGGTGAGCACGGCGCGGGCCATGGTGCGCCGGGCGGCGGCACCGAAGGCGATCCCCGTGGCCTTGCCGAAGGCCGTGCGGGAGAAGCCTTCCTGCAGGTTGGATTGAACGGTGGTGACCGCCGAAAGCCGTTCCTGGGCGAAGGCGGCGGAATTGGCCAGGGTATCCTGGGCAAGCCGCGACAGGCTCCGCACCCTGCGCCCGTAAATGACCAGTGGCAGAACCACCAGGGGGATGGCGAGCAGCGACAGGCCGGAAAGCTTGGGGCTGGTCACCACCATCATGATCATGGCGCCCACGAACATCACGAGATTGCGCAGCGCGATCGAGGCGGTGGACGAGAAGGCGGACTTGATCTGGGTGGTGTCGGCGGTGAGGCGCGAGACCACCTCGCCGGTCTTCTGGGTCTCGTAGAAGCCGGGGCTCAGAGTCAGGAGATGGCCGAACAGGGCATCGCGGACATCCGCCACCACCCGCTCGCCCAGCCACATGACATGGTAAAAACGAACCGCCGAGCCCGCCGCGAGCATGGCGACCACGGCGAGCATTACCAGGAAATACTGGTTCACCAGTCTGGCATTTTCCGCCGTGAAGCCATTGTCGATCACCCGGCGTACCGCGATGGGGACGATCAGGGTGGCCGCGGCTGCCACGAGAAGGGCTATGAGCGCCACCGCGACCCGGCCCCGGTAGCGCCACAGAAAGGGGGTGAGCCGGGCCAGCGGCCTGAGGTTTTTGCCTTTCGGGCGGCGGCGGGCTTCGTCTTCGAAATTATCGGCCATTGCGGGCTACTTGCCTCCCCATTTGGCTTCCTGTATAGGCTCGCCCGAAACCAGACAATACAATCATCGCGGCGCGCGGCGTTCGGCGCCAGAACCTGAGATTTCGCCATGAAGCAAGGCATTCATCCCGAGTATCACACCATCAACGTGGTGATGACCGACGGCACCAAATTCGTCACCCGCTCGACCTATGGCAAGGCAGGCGATACGCTGTCCCTTGACATCGACCCCAAGTCGCATCCGGCCTGGACCGGCGGCCAGCAGACGCTTGTCGATCGCGCCGGCCGCGTATCCAAGTTCAAGCAGAAGTTCGGCTTCCTCAACACGTAAGCCTCACTCCCAGACATGCGAAAGCCCGGCCGCAAAGCCGGGCTTTTTCGTTGCGGCGATCTGGCGATCAGCCGCGCGCCACCTTGAGGGCCGAGGCCAGGCGATCGAACTGCTGGTTCACCGGACTTTCCGCCGCCTCGGAATTCTTGCTCTGGACATTGAGCATGGCGTCGAGCTTCTGCACGCGCATGTGCAGGCGGAGCGAACGCTCCACCAGATCCTTGAGTGCCTCGGGCATTTGTTCGGACCCGGTGAGCGCGTTGCCGCGGCCGATGTCGGAGAGGCTGATGCGGTGCTTTTCCTTGCGGGCATCCTCGGTGGTCATCTCGCCCGCCGCAATCGCCCGCTGCAGCAAGAGCCAGGAGGCGAGCTGCATGAGCCTGGTCGTCAGCCGCATGCTTTCGGTGGCATAGGCGATGGCGCCGTGCCGGTCGAGCAGCCGGGCATCCTGGCGGCCCAGCCCATCGAGATAATTGGCGGTCTCCTCGACCAGGCCCATGCCTTCCTTAAAGACCTTGTCGAAGGTTTCCGAGGCGGTGAACCGGGCGAAGAAATCGATGGTGGTCGGGTTGTCGTTAAGGCCGGACATGCTTACTCACCCCTTACTCGGTTACCTAAAATTGCACGGACCGGGTGGCGGATCATGAGGCCTGCTTCATTTCCGGTCAATATCCCGCGCCGAACCCACATGGTATCTTCTCTGAGCAAGACCGGGGCCAAACAAAAAAAAGCCGCACAAAAGCGCGGCTTTGAGTTCTAACAGGGAGGCGTCAAACAGAGTGGACAGGAGCCACTCAGCAATCCAGAAGACTGGGTTGCAATTGCTAAAATTATACCGAATCCGTTACCGAATGGTTAACATAACGGCCGGGTAACGGCAAAAAAACCTGAAACTACCGTCTCAAGACCGGAAAAATGCGTCCGCGGCGTTCTTGGAGGCCTGTTTTCGGGCAATCTCTGCCTTGACCCGGGCGATTTCCGACTCCAGAACCGTAATCCGGTGTTCCAATTCGGCAACCGACATCAAGTCGAGATTCTCGCCGATCACCGGCTCGG
Organism: Hyphomicrobiales bacterium; assembly: GCA_031370155.1. Taxonomy (GTDB): domain Bacteria; phylum Pseudomonadota; class Alphaproteobacteria; order Rhizobiales; family Aestuariivirgaceae; genus Aestuariivirga. The sequence continues at coordinate 9,096 of JANMQB010000063.1, forward strand.
GCTTCTTCTTCGGCAGGTCGTCGAGGTCCATGGTGGGATTCTCCCGTCCTTGTGCATTCGGGATAGGCAGTTTACTTTTTCCGTGATCCCGGCGAAAGCCGCGATCCATGCAGGGTGGAAAATGGTTTCCGACAAGGGCGAAATGGTGGCCATTGCCATTGCCAAGCCCGGCGGCCCGGAGGTTCTCACGCCGGTCAAGCTGCCGGTGCCGGTGCCGGGTCAGGGCCAGGTGCTGGTCAAGGTCAGGGCGGCGGGTGTCAACCGGCCCGACGTCCTGCAGCGCCAGGGCGGCTATCCGCCGCCGCCGGGGGCGCCGCAAACGCCGGGGCTGGAAATCGCCGGCGAGGTCGTGGGGCTCGGCGAAGGGGTCAAGCGCTATGAGGCGGGCGATCATGTCTGTGCCCTGGTTCCGGGCGGCGGCTATGCCGAATATTGCCTCGCCGCCGCGGACAATGCGCTGCCCTTGCCACCCGGCTTCACGATGGAGGAGGCGGCGGGCATTCCCGAAACCTTCTTCACGGTGTGGACCAATGTCTTCGAGCGCGGGCGGCTGCAGCCGGGCGAAACGCTTCTCGTCCATGGCGGCTCGAGCGGCATCGGCACCACCGCCATCATGCTGGCCAAGGCGCTCGGTTCGACCGTCATCGCCACCGCCGGGTCGGAGGAGAAGTGCAAGGCCTGCCGCGCGCTTGGCGCCGATCTTGCCATCAACTACCGCGCCCAGGATTTTGTCGAGGTCATGAAAGAGGAAAAGCTTGCGGCGGATGTGATCCTCGACATGGTTGGTGGCGACTATGTGGCGCGCAATTTCAAGGCGGCCGCCATGCACGCCCGTATCGTCAACATCGCCTTCCAGAAGGGCTCGAAGATCGAGATCGACCTGTTGCCGATCATGCTGAAGCGCCTGACGCTCACCGGCTCGACGCTGCGCCCGCGCAGCGTGGCCGAAAAGGCCGAAATCGCCCGGGCGCTGGAAATCAATGTCTGGCCGCTGTTTGCGGCGGGGCAGTGCAAGCCGGTCATCCACAAAATCTTTCCGCTCGGTAAGGCGGCGCAGGCTCATGTCCTGATGGAGAGTGGCGAGCATATCGGCAAGATCGTCTTGACGATTTAGGTATCCACGGCCGGCCTTTGTTTGGCCCAAATGGTACTCATGTCGGAACCAAATTCGCCTCAAAAAGTTATTGCAATAATCTGTCGGAATACGGCGGACCAGAGGCGGCTTTGTGGCTGCAACTGAACAACTGCGAATCCGGTAAGTTAGCATCGAACCAAGGAGAAAAATGGACATGACAATGAAATTTGGTCAAAACTTGTTGGCAGTGGCGGCGCTCATTGCCTCGACGGCGACGCCATCTGCTTATGCCCAGGACGCAGAAAGAGGCGTTAGCGGCACGGGAACCCTGGCGCCGGGCTCTTGCCTTGGCTTTGCGCAGGAATTTGTATCAACCAACACTCAAACCACAGGCACCAGCACAAGCTCGACCGGGTTCGTGGTAATGCCGAACACCGTGGTGAATGGTGGCGGATCGGGGGGTGACATCGATCTTTACACCGTGACTTTTTCCGGTCAGGCCTCAGCTACGGGAGGCGGTTATTGGGAAATTCAGGCCCAAGTTAATATTAATGGAACCGGCTATATCAACATGAACCCCAATGAACCCAATACATTTCACAGTGGTAACGCGGCGCAAACTCACACGATGACTTGGTGTCGAGAATTTGCCGCTTCAAGCGCGTCGTTCCGCATCTTTTGGAGAAAGGTCGGTGGGAC
>JANMQB010000078.1:0-6155 GCA_031370155.1 Hyphomicrobiales bacterium
GCGGCGATATCCGCCTCGAGGCAAGCCCGATGGGCGGCCTCAGGGCGGCGGTGCAGATTCCGGTTTAGAACAGCCGGCCGCCGTTCGGCACTTGCCGTTCGGCGGCGGCGAGGATGACCTCGCCATCGGCATCGGGGAAGCCGAGGGTCAGGACTTCTGACATGAAGGGACCGATCTGGCGCGGCGGGAAATTGACGACGGCCGCGACCTGGCGGCCCAGCAAGCTTTCGGGCGTGTAGTATTTGGTGATCTGGGCCGAGGATTTCTTGACGCCGATCCCGGAGCCGAAATCGATCCAGAGCTTGAAGGCGGGCTTTCGCGCCTCGGGAAAGGGCTGGACCTCGACGATGGTGCCGATGCGGATGTCGACTTTCAGAAAATCGTCGAAACTTATCGTCACGGTTCAGCTCGCCAGCTCGCGCGAGCGTTTTGTGGCGGCGGCGATTGCCTTGTCGAAGAGAGGCTGCATGCCGTCCTCGGCCATCAGCACCTGCAAGGCCGCGTGGGTCGTGCCCTTGGGCGAGGTGACGTTCTGGCGCAGCGTCGCCGCCGGCTGGCCGGAGAGGCGCATCAATTCGCCGGCGCCTGAAACGGTGGCGCGGGCGAGCTGCATGGCGAGGCCGGGCGCCAGCCCCGCCTTCTCGCCCGCGCTCGCCAGAACCTCGGTCAGATAGAATACGTAAGCCGGACCCGATCCCGAAACCGCGGTGACGGCGTCGATCAGCGCCTCGTCCGCGACGGTCACGACTTCGCCGATCGCCGATAGCAGGGCGCGGGCGAGTTGCAGCTGCGACGGCGAAACGTGCGGGTTCGCGGCCATCGCGGTGATGCCGCGGCCGATGGCGGCGGGCGTATTCGGAATGGTGCGGATGATGGCGGCACCGGCGCCGAAGTGGCGCGCGAAGGAGGCAATGGTCTTGCCGGCGGCAATCGACAGGATCAGGGGCTTCGAGCGGCCCAGCGATACGATGCCGGGGAGCACGTCTTCCATGACCTGCGGCTTGACGGCAACCACCACCACGGCCGCATCGGTGATGGCGGAAACCGGCGGGTTGAGGCGGATGGCATGGCGGTCGAGCAGGGCCTTGACCTCAGGCGGCGGGGCGGGATCGAGTACTACGATGCGCCGCGCTTCGGCGCCGGATTTGAGCCAGCCTTCAAGCATGGCGCCGCCCATCTTGCCGGCACCCACCAGCACCAGCGTGCCGGTCAATTCGATCGTCATGCTTCGCCCACGGTTTCGAAGAGGCTGCTTTCCATCGCCTCGCCGGCATTGCGGCCGGCCCAGGCGACGAACTGCACGGCGGGATAATAGCGCTGGCAGGTTTCAACCGCGAGCCGGATCAGGGCCTCGCACTGGGCGTCGTTGGCCTCCGCACCGCCGGCCAGCACCAGCGAATTGCGGAAGACCAGGCTGCCGTCCCGGCGCCACAGGTCGAAGTGCCCGTGCAGCAATTGCTCGTTGATCTGGGCCAAGAGCCGCATCATCTCGTCGCGGCGGGGGCCGGGCACCTTGGCATCGAAACCGCAGGCGATGTGCAGCGTCTCGAGATCCTCGCGCCAGTCGAGCGAGACATGCAGATCGCTCCACGCTCCCGCCACCAGCATGACAACCTCGTCTTCGTCGGTGCGGTCCAGGGACCAGGCACGGGTCTGTGCCAGCCTTTCGACCCGGTCGAGCGGATTGGGAGATTCGCGCGATAACGCCTGAAGGGCCGCCATCAAAATTCCTCCGGCGGCTGACGAATCATGTGCCGGCCGCAGTGCGACCGTGCCCAAGCCCGTGCGCCGCCGCAAGCGGCAAGCGCGCCGCGCAACCGATTCCTCCACATGCAATTTCAAGCGGTGCCGGAGCCTGCCGGCGAATCGGGCCGTGCCGCGGCGAGACGCGATTCGATCTCGGCGATCCGCGCGGCGAGGCGGTCGTTCTCCTCGCGCGCCTTCTGGGCCATGGCGCGAACCGCCTCGAATTCGTCGCGCTTCACCACCTCGAGATTGTTGAGCACCCTCTCGACCTGATTCTGGACAATTGTGTCGAGCTCGCGGCGCAAGCCCTGCGCGGCACCTGCCGCGTTGGTCATCACTTTGGCGAGCTCGTCGAAAAATCGCGAAGACGTGGTGGTCATGGTTTGGGCCCTTTCGCACTACTAGCTATGGCGGTGGCGCCAATTGTTCAAGTGCGGCGTAGCCGCAACGGCTGTGCCTTGACGGAGCGGGGTTCAGGCGACAGTGTCCACCGCCATGCTGACTTTCGCGGTCCTGCCGTTTCCGGAGATCGATCCGGTTATCTTCTCTCTCGGCCCCTTCGCGGTGCGCTGGTATGCGCTGGCTTATATCGCGGGGCTCATCTTCGCCGTCTGGTACATGAAGCGGCTGGTGGCGAATGCCGGGCTGTGGGGCGGAAAACCGCCCACCGCCACGCCCCGGCAGATCGACGATTTCTTCGTGTGGACGGTGCTGGCGGTGGTGCTCGGCGGCAGGCTCGGTTACGTGCTGTTCTACGGTCCCTCCTTTTATCTCGGCAATCCGCTCGAGATTGTCAGGATCTGGGACGGCGGCATGTCCTTCCATGGCGGCTTTCTCGGCGTGGTCATTGCGGCTTACGCCTATGGCCGCAGGATCGGCGCTGGCCTGGACCGCATGCTCGATCTCGGCGCCGCTTCTGCTCCGGTGGGGCTGGGGCTCGGCCGGCTCGCCAACTTCATCAATGCCGAGCTCTATGGGCGGGCGAGCGACGTGCCCTGGGCCTTCATTTTCCCCAGCGATCCCGCGGGCCTGTCGCGGCATCCGAGCCAGCTCTATGAGGCGGCGCTGGAGGGGCTCGTGCTGTTCGTCGCGGTGCGCATTGCTACTCACCGCTATCAGGCGCTGGCGCATGCGGGGCGCGCTTCCGGCATCTTCGCGCTCGGCTATGGCCTGTCGCGCATCGCCGTCGAGTTCGCCCGCGAACCCGATGCCCATATCGGATATTTTTTGGGTTTCATCACCATGGGCATGATTCTTTCGTTGCCGCTGGTGGCGGTGGGCATCTGGCTGCTCTTCAGATCGCGGACCCAGGCGTGAGTTCGCTGGACAGGCTGATCCGCGAGACGATCGCCGCCGACGGTCCAATGCGCATCGACCGCTACATGGCACTTTGCCTCGGCCATCCGCAGCACGGCTATTACATGTCGCGCGATCCCTTCGGCGAGGCGGGCGATTTCGTGACGGCGCCGGAAATCTCGCAACTCTTCGGCGAACTGGCGGGTGTTTGGTGCGCCACCGCCTGGCAGATGATGGGCGCGCCCGCCCGCTTCAATCTCGTCGAACTGGGTCCGGGACGCGGAACCCTGATGGGCGATATCCTCAAGGCCGGCCGGGTGATGCCGGGGTTTCGCGAGTCGGCACAGGTGCATCTCGTTGAAATGAGCCCGGTGCTGCGCGCCGCACAGCGGCGGAAACTGGGAGAGGTGGCGCAGTGGCACGAAAGTCTCGCAACGCTTCCCGAAGGTCCAATGGTGCTGGTGGCCAATGAATTCTTCGATGCCCTGCCCATTCGCCAGCTGGAAAAGCGCCAAGGACGGTGGTTCGAGCGGGTAGTTGGTCTCGACGGCGAAAAGCTGACTATCGGACTGGCCCCCTTCGCCGACGCGCAAGGCGATGAGGGTGCGGATGGCGACATTGTCGAATTCTCAGCCCTGCGGACCGACGTGGCCCATGAGATCGGGGCGCGGCTGGCCCACCATCCGGGCACCGCATTGATTATCGATTACGGCCATCGCAAATCGGCGCCGGGCGATACGCTGCAGGCGCTGCGCAAGCACAAATTCACGACGATAACCGAGGCACCGGGGGAATGCGATCTCACCGCGCATGTGGATTTCGAGGCGCTGGGCAAGGCCCTGGCGGCGGGTGGGGCGGTCGTCCATCCCGCCATCACCCAGCGCGCCTTCCTGCTGGCCATGGGATTGGAGGCCCGGGCGGAGGTGCTTTCGGCCAAGGTGGATACGCAGCAGCGGATCGTCATGAAGCGGGCGATCACCAGGCTTGCGGCAGCCGACCAGATGGGTAACTTGTTCAAGATTCTGGCGGCCACATCGCCGGGCCTCGCCCAGCCCTATCCGTTCGGCAAATCATGATCGAAGATCCGCAGCTTGGCGCAAGGCACATAAGGCACGGTTTCTTTACCCGTGAGGGCGGCCATTCCACCGGCCTCTTCGCCTCGCTCAATTGCGGCATGGGCTCGGGCGACGACCGGGTGACGGTGCGCCGGAACCGGGCGATCGTGGCGGAGGCGCTGGGCGTGGCCGAGCCACGGCTGTTGACGGCGCACCAGCATCACAGTGCCGATGCGGTCACCATCACTGAGCCATGGCAGGTGGACCAACGGCCGATGGCCGATGCCATGGTGAGCAATGTGCCGGGGATCGGGCTCGGCGTTCTCACCGCCGATTGCGCACCGATCCTGTTCGCCGATATAGAAGCGCGCGTCATCGGCGCGGCGCACGCGGGCTGGAAGGGGGCGCTGGCCGGCGTGACCGGCCGGACACTCACGGCGATGGAGGCGCTGGGCGCCACACGCGACCGGATTGTGGCGGTGATCGGACCGGCGATTTCGCAAGCGGCCTATGAGGTGGGGCCGGAATTCCCCGAGCGCTATCTCGAAGACGATGCGCGCAATGCGCGCTTCTTCACGCCGTCGCGGCGGCCGCATCATTCGCTGTTCGATCTGCCGGCCTATCTGGCGGCGCGGCTTCAAGCCGAGGGGGCGGGCGAGGTGGTCAATCTTGCGGTCTGCACCTTCAGGGACGAGCAGCACTTCTTCAGCTACCGCCGCACCACGCACCGGCGTGAGCGCAGCTACGGGCGGCAGATTTCGGCAATCGCGTTGCAATAGGAGCCGGACATGGCCCTGCATTTCGACCGCAGCGAATACCAGGCGCGCCTGGCGCGGACCATCAAGGCGCTGGCGGCCCAAGGGCTCGACGGGCTGCTGATGTTCCAGCAGGAGAGCATGTATTATCTCACCGGCTACGACAGTTTCGGCTTCTGCTTCTTCCAGTGCCTCTATCTCGGCGCCGACGGCAGGCTGGCGCTGCTTACCCGCTCGGCCGATCTCCGCCAGGCGCAGCATACTTCGATCATCGAGGACATCCGCATCTGGACCGATGCGGCCGGTGCCCAACCGGCGGACCAGCTAAAGGATATGCTCGATAGCCTCGGTGCCCGCGGCAAGAAGCTCGGTATCGAGAGCAATTCCTACGGCCTCACCCACTTCAACGGCAAGGCGGTGGACGAGGCGCTGGCGGGCTTCTGCAAGCTTGTCGAGGCGAGCGATGTAGTGAACCGCATCCGCGTGGTCAAGTCGCCGGCCGAACTCAAATATGTGCGCAAGGCAGGCCAGCTCGGCGATCAGGCCCTTGCGGCGGCGATCCGCAAGACCAGGGCGGGGGCCGACGAAGGCGACATTCTCGCCGCCATGCAGGCGGCGATCTTCGCCGGCGGCGGCGACTATCCGGCCAATGAATTCATCATCGGTTCGGGGCGCGACGCGCTGCTCTGCCGCTACAAGGCGGGGCGGCGCAAACTATCGAAGCGCGACCAGCTCACCCTCGAATGGGCGGGCGTCTACCGCCACTATCATGCGGCCCTGATGCGCACCATGGTGATCGGCAAGCCCAACAGGCATCATCTGGCCATGGATGAAGCGGCGCGCGCCGCACTCGCCGAAGTCGAGACGAAATTGCGCCCCGGCCATACGGCGGGCGATGTCTTCGAGGCCCACGCCAGGGTGATGGACGCGCATGGCATGGCGAAGCACCGGCTCAATGCCTGCGGCTATTCGCTGGGCGCCAAGTTCACCCCGAGCTGGATGGACAGTCCGATGTTTTATCGCGGCAATCCGGCGCCGATCGAGGCCAATATGGTGCTGTTCGCCCACATGGTCCTGATGGATTCCGACAGCGGTAATGCCTTTTGCCTCGGACGCACGTATATTGTGACCGAAGGCAAACCTGAGTCGCTGTCGCGCCATTCGCTGGAGATGATCGTCAGGTGATCGCACCGGAACCGATGATGACCTTGTGGCGGCGCAGCCTCACGGCGCTGCTGCTTCTGGCTCTTGGCCTCGTGCTTGCCGCCTGCGCGGGCGGCAACCGGCCCTTCGGCAAGGATGA
>JANMQB010000100.1:0-3391 GCA_031370155.1 Hyphomicrobiales bacterium
GCCGGTTACGGTCGCGGCATCGAGCTTTGCCTGCACCTCGGCCATGCGCGACTGCATGGCCTGCACCTGCTTCATCATCTCACCGAGATTCTTCATCCATTTCACTCACGGTTTGCGGTTGGGGATCGCGCACATCGACGATTTCAGCACCGGGAAAGCGCTTCAGCACGGCCTGCACGTCCCGGTGTTCACGGGCCATGCGGAACAGACCGTCGCGGTTTTCCTTGTGCTGGGCTGCAACCGGCTTGTCGCCGCCGTCCCTGGCCACCAGCACCATCCAGCGGAGGCCCGTCCAGGCTTCGAGCTTGCGGGCGATCTCGCCGGGAAGCCCGGGCGGTGCCGAAGGTTCGAGCGCCAGTTCGAATTTGCCCGGGCTGACGCGGATGGGCCGCACCAGACGCTCGAGATCGCTCTTGAGCTTGATGTCGCGCTTTTCCGCGGCCAGCGCCAGTATGTCCTTCAGGCTCGAAAAAGCGCGGGTCTCGTTTTGCGCCGGTTGCGGCGCGGGCGCGGACTTCACAGCCAGGGCACCATCGCTTTCCACCAGCGGCTCGTCGCGCCTCAGCAGTTGTGAAGCGGACATGGGCACGATTTTTTCCGCGGCACCGCCTTGCCTTGCGAGCCTCGCCAGTTCCTCGGCACCCGGCAGATCGGCGGCATGGGCGAGGCGGATCAGCACCATTTCCGCCGCCATCAGGGCATCGGAGTGCACTTCCGTCTCCTTGATGCCCTTGAGCAGCATCGACCAGGCGCGGGTCAGATGCGCCATGCCGATGCGCCCTGCAATATCGGCGCCGCGCTGTTTTTCCACTTCGGTGCGGGCCGAATCGGCAAGGGCGGAGTCCCTGGCCACTTTCAGCCGCGTCACCCAATGCACGAAATCGGCGAGATCGACGAGTGCGGTGACCGGATCGCCGCCGTCGCGATGCTGGGCCTCGAGGGCCATGATGGCGCGGGCCGTATCGCCCGCCATTACGGCTTCGAACAGATCGATGATGCGGCCGCGGTCGATCAGCCCCAGCATGGCGGCGACATCGGCGGCCTTCACCTTGCCCTCGCCATAGGCGATCGCCTGGTCGAGCAGCGACAGCCCGTCGCGCACCGAGCCTTCGGCGGCCCGCGCGATCATGGCCAGCGCGTCGGGCTCGGCCTCGACATTTTCCTTCGCCGCGATCGCCGCATAATGCTGCGCCAGCATTGCCGCATCGAGCCGCTTCAGGTCGAAACGTTGGCAACGCGACAGGATGGTGACCGGAACTTTGCGGATTTCGGTGGTGGCGAAGATGAACTTTACATGCGGCGGCGGCTCTTCCAGGGTCTTGAGCAGGGCGTTGAAGGCGCTCTTCGACAGCATGTGGACTTCGTCGATGATGTAGATCTTGTAGCGTGCCGAGACCGGCCCATAGCGCACGCTGTCGATGATCTCGCGCATGTTGTCGACGCCGGTGTTGGAGGCGGCGTCCATCTCGATCACGTCGATGTGGCGGCTTTCGAGGATCGCCTCGCAATGGGGGCCGAAGGCAGGCATGTCGATGGTCGGCGTATCGCCGTAGTTGAGCGCCCTCGCGATGAGCCGGGCCGTGGTGGTCTTGCCGACGCCGCGCACGCCGGTCAGCATATAGGCCTGGGCGATGCGGCCCGAGGCAAACGCATTGGTGAGGGTGCGCACCGTCGCTTCCTGGCCGATCAGGTCAGTGAAGGTCTGGGGACGGTATTTGCGGGCGAGAACGCGATATCCCGAGGCGTTCGCGCCGCTGGTTGCTTCAGTCATGCGGGCCTGGGCATGTTTAGAGGTGGGAGGCTGGACGGGCAACCCGTTCCGGTCTCGTTAGGGCTGCTTCCTTCCGGACCTGACCCGGTTGGCGAGCGGCACGTCCGCCGCCAACCTCCCGGGCGCTATATCGTGGTTTTGGCCGGAAATGGCAAGGGCAGGATTCCGCCCGCCCTTACCGGCACCATCAAAGCCCACCGATGATCTTGCGGTAGGCATCCTCTGGGAAGGCCTTGAGCGTCGTGGTGCGGACATTGCCGCCCATGGCGAGGGTCAGGTTGAATTTCGCCACCGCCTCATCGTCGGGTGCATCCACGATGACTACCATGTCGCAGGCGCCGGTGGTCATATAGAATTCGCGGACTTCGCAGCCCATCTTCTTCGCAAGCTGGCGGGCGGCATCGAGCCGCTTTGGGCTGTCCTTCACGTTCTTGACGCCCTGGTCGGTCCAATTCAGGAGCTCGATATATCTGGCCATGCGGTCCTCCCTGTTGCGTTTCGCAGGGGACAGGCGCCAATCCGCCTCTCCGGCGAAATCGCGCCAGCCTAGCACAGACCAGCGGCGGTGGCGATTGACCCTCATCCGCCCCTCGCCTATCTCAGCGCCATGAGCATTCGCGATATCGTGACCCTGCCCGACCAGAGCCTGCGCCAGGTTTCCAAACCGGTGGCGCGGGTCGATGCCGAGGCACGCAAGCTTTGGGACGACTTGCTGGAGACCATGTATGCCGCGCCCGGCATCGGCCTCGCCGCCATCCAGGTGGGGGTGGCGCGGCGGCTGTTGGTCGCCGATCTCGCCAAGGAGGGCGAAGAGAAGAAGCCGCTTTTCGTGGCCAATCCGGAAATCGTCTGGCAGAGCGAGGCGCAGAGCGACTATGAGGAAGGCTGCCTGTCGATCCCGGAATTCTACGAGATGGTGTCGCGGCCCGCGGAAGTGACGGTGCGCTATCTCGACCGCCAGGGCGAAGCGCAGCAAGTCCATGCGACGGGCCTTCTCGCCACCTGCCTGCAGCACGAGATCGACCACCTCAACGGGGTTCTGTTTATCGATCATATCTCGAAATTGAAGCGCGACCGGGTGGTGAAGAAATTCGCCAAGGCCCAAAAGCTGGGAAAGCTCTGACCGCATGCGCCTCGTCTTCATGGGGACGCCGGGCTTCGCGGTCGAAACGCTGAAAGCCCTGATTGCCGCCGGCCATCGGATCGTCGCCGTCTATTCGCAGCCGCCAAGGCCCGCCGGGCGCGGCATGGCGGAACGGGTCTCGCCAGTGCAAGCCTTCGCGACGGCACAGGGTATCGAGGTTCGCACACCCTTGTCGCTCAGGAACGAAGAGGAACGGGCGCGATTTGCAGCGCTGGAAGCAGATGCCGCGGTCGTCGTCGCCTATGGGCTGCTTCTACCGCGCGCCATTCTGGATGCGCCGAAGCTCGGCTGCTTCAATGTGCATGCCTCGCTCCTGCCGCGCTGGCGGGGAGCGTCCCCCATCCAGCGGGCCATCATGGCGGGCGATAGCGAAACCGGCGTCACCATCATGCGCATGGAGGAAGGTCTCGACACCGGCCCCATGTGCAAAGTGGGCCGTGTCGCGATCGCGCCCACAATGACCGCGCAACTGCTGC
>JANMQB010000114.1:0-10790 GCA_031370155.1 Hyphomicrobiales bacterium
CTTGCCGTCTTCGACTGGCCCGAAGATGCCGACTGTCCCATCCACCTCGGCCGGCCGGATTGAGGCCGGAAAATAGGGCTAAGACGAATCAACTGTCCCACGACTAGAATATTGGCCCGGATCGGGGTTGATTCATTTCCAGCGCGGATATCATGACCAAACTCGCCTACAAGCGCGTGCTTCTTAAAGTCTCGGGCGAAGTGCTGATGGGGCCGAAGCCCTATGGCATCGATCTCGAAACGGTGGGCCGAGTGGCCGACGACGTGATCGGCTGTGTCAAGGCCGGCGCCCAGGTGGCCCTCGTCATTGGCGGTGGCAATATTTTCCGGGGCCTTGCCGGCGCCGCCAAGGGCATGGACCGGGTCTCGGCCGACCACATGGGAATCATGGCGACGGTGATGAATGCGCTCGCCATGCAGGGCGTGCTGACCTCCAAGGGCATCGATGCCCGCGTGCTCTCGGCCATCGCCATGCCGGCCATCTGCGAAACCTATTCGCGGGCCAAGGGCATCCACCATCTGGAAAAGGGCAAGGTGGTGATCTGCGCCGCTGGCACCGGCCTCCCTTTCTTCACCACCGACACGGCTGCGGCACTGCGCGCCGCCGAGCTGCAGTGCGAGGCCCTCCTCAAGGGCACCAGCGTCGACGGCGTCTATTCCGCCGATCCCAAGACCGATGCCGTCGCCAAGCGTTATGACCGGATCACCTTCGGCGAAATTCTGGCCAAGGATTTGCGCATCATGGACCCGGCGGCCATCGCCCTTGCGCGGGACAACGGGATTCCGGTAGTTGTCTTCTCCATCCGCAATCCCGGCGCCGTGACCGATATCCTGAAAGGCGCCGGGCGCTTTACGCTAGTGACGAAGGACTGAAGCCATGGCCCAGCCCGCTGCCTACAATGGCCCGGAACTCAAGCGCCGCATGCATGGCGCCGCCGAAGTCCTGAAGCACGATTTCGGCGGCCTGCGCACCGGGCGCGCCTCGGCCACGCTACTCGAACCCATCCATGCCGACGCCTATGGCGCCTCCATGCCGCTCAACCAGATCGCCTCGATCACGGTGCCGGAGCCCCGCCTCTTGCAGATCAATGTCTGGGACAAGGGCCTGGTGATCGCCGTGGAAAAGGCGATCCAAGCCTCCAATCTCGGCCTCAATCCGCAGACCGAGGGTCAGGTCATCCGTCTTCGCATGCCCGATCTGACACAAGATCGCCGCAAGGAGCTGGTCAAGGTGGCCCATCAATATGCCGAAAAGGCCAGGATCGCCGTGCGCAACGTGCGCCGCGACGGCATGGATCAGCTCAAGGCGCTCGAAAAGGAGCACCTGATCAGCGAGGACGAGCACAAGAAGAAGGCCGACGAAGTGCAGAAGATGACCGACGAGACGATCAAGGACATCGATGCCGCCCTCAAGTCCAAGGAAGCCGAGATCATGCAGGTCTGACGGGATGGAGCGGACGTGAGCGGCCAGTCACCCTCGGCCTCAAATCCCCGGCACGTCGCCCTCATCATGGACGGCAACGGCCGCTGGGCGGCAAGCCGCGGCCTGCCGCGTTCGGCCGGCCACCGGCAGGGCGTCGAGGCGCTGCGCCGGGCGGTGCGGGCGGCGGGCGAATTCGGCATCGAATATTTGACGATCTATTCCTTCAGTTCGGAGAACTGGTCGCGCCCCGCCGAGGAAGTCTCCTTCCTGCTCGATCTGTTGCGCCGCTTCATCCGCCAGGACGTGGCCGAGCTGCACCAGGCGGGTGTCAGGATCACCGTGATCGGCGAGCGCCAAGGCCTGGAGCCCGGCATCGTGGCGCTGCTCGAGGATGCCGAGCGGCTCACCCGCGACAATGAGAAACTGAGGCTCATCGTCGCCTTCAATTACGGCAGCCGCCAGGAAATCACCCGGGCCGCGCGCGCCATCGCCGAGAAGGTGCGCGACGGCCGCATCGATCCCGCCGACATCACCGCCTCGGTGCTCGCCAATCATCTCGATACCGGCGGCATTCCCGATCCCGATCTCCTGATCCGCACCGGCGGCGAGCAGCGCCTGTCCAATTATCTCCTGTGGCAGTGCGCCTATACCGAGTTCGTGTTTGTTGCCGAGCACTGGCCCGACTTCAGCGCCGAAGTCTTCGCCCGCGCCATTTCCGAGTTCCAGTCCCGCGACCGCCGTTTCGGCGGTATCAAGGTGCAGTCGGCCTGATGCCGGAGACGCCGCAACCGCCAGCGAAATGGGCCGATCTCGGGGCGCGGACGCTCTCCGCCGCGCTGCTCATTCCGGTTGTCCTTGTGGATGTCTGGGCGGGCGGCATCTGGTTCAATCTTGTCGTGGCGCTCATCGCCGTGCTGATCGCCCATGAATGGACGGAGATCGCCCACGGCCGGAGTTCCGCCCAGTTCGCCTTGCATGCGGCGGCGGCCTTATGCGGCGCGCTGTTGCCTCTGGAGGTAGGACTTTGGGGCGCGGCGATCGCCGTCTGCGTGCTGTGGCTTGCCTCGGCATTGCTGGCGAGTTGGCAGGCTGGCGAAAAAAATATTTGGACCTATCTCGGTGTTCCCTATGCCGGATTTCCGGCCATGGCGCTGGTGCTGCTGCGCGCCGACGGTCAATACGGCAGTCTCGCGATCTTGTGGATTCTGGCCATCGTCTGGGCCGCCGATACGTTCGCCTATTTCGCCGGCCGCACCATCGGCGGGCCGAAACTGGCCCCCGTCATCTCGCCGAAGAAGACCTGGGCGGGGCTCGGCGGCGCCATCGTCGGAAGCGCTGTTGCCGCGGCGCTTTTTGCCGCAATTGCCGGCCTTCCGGCGATCGCCGTCTTGACCTTTCTGGCCGGGGGTCTCGCAGTGATCGAACAGGCGGGCGACCTGTTCAAATCGGCGCTGAAGCGCCACTATGGCGTCAAGGATTCGGGCATTCTCATTCCGGGTCATGGCGGCGTCATCGACCGTGTGGATGGCTTGGTCGCGGTCGCCGTTGCGGCGGCGGCGATCGGCTTCATGCGCGGTGGCCTGGAAAGCACAGGCCGGGGCCTGCTTTCATGGTAACCATGTTTTGCCGAAATGTTGACGCAAATCCCCCGTGTTGTGGTTAATAATCGGTAAATCGCGCGGCGCCGTTGGCACAAGCCTTGCGGAGCCACAGGCCCAGTAGCGTAAAAGCGGGACGCCATTGTCCCGCGGCACGCCACGGGGGAACAGGAACAGGTCATGGATTTCTTGAGTATCGTACAGCTGCCGGCGACCACCTTGTTCGTCTACGCGATCCCGTTTCTGGTAGCGCTGACCGTCATCATTTTCATTCATGAGCTTGGGCACTTCCTGGTGGCGCGCTGGTGCGGCGTCACCGTCGAGGCATTCTCGATAGGCTTCGGCAAGGAAATCATCGGCTGGGTGGATCGCAAGGGCACCCGCTGGAAAGTGTGCTGGGTTCCGCTCGGCGGTTATGTGCGCTTTGCCGGCGATGCCAATGCGGCGAGTATGCCATCCGCCGATAACGCCGGAGCGCCTCGGGAACCGGGCAATTTCCACGGCAAGCCCGTGTGGCAGCGCGCCGCCGTCGTCGTGGCCGGTCCTGTGGCCAATTTCATCCTGGCGATCGCGATTTTCACCGCGGCTTTCGCCCTGGTAGGCGTGCCGGTCGCCGAGCCGCGGGTGGGTGAGGTGAATGCCGGCAGTGCCGCGGAAAAGGCCGGCATCAGGCCGGGCGACTATATTCGCGCGATCGACGGTGCGCGGATCGAATATTTCTCCGACTTGCAGCAGGCTATCGTTACCCGGGCCGGGGAGAAAATGACGATTGTCATTGAGCGCGCCGGGCAATTCATCACGCTCGATGCCACTCCCGATGAAAGCGAGAAACCGGACGGTTTCGGCGGCAAGATTCGGATCGGCCTTCTCGGCGTCACGCACGATGACAAGGGCGATAGGCGCGTTGAGCGGCTGCCGGTCACCAAGGCGCTTAGCGAGAGCGTCGAACGCACCTGGTTCATCGTCGCCACGACCTTCAAGTACCTGGGCAAGCTGGTGACCGGCCGCGAGAGCGCCGATCAGCTTGGCGGACCGATCGCCATGGCCAAGGCGGCGGGCGATGCCGCCTCGGTGGGCCTCCTCCAGTTTGTCTCCGTCGTCGCCTTTTTGTCGATCAGTATCGGATTAATTAACCTGTTTCCGATTCCAATGCTGGATGGGGGACATCTCGTCTACTACGGCCTCGAAGCCCTGCGCGGCAAGCCGCTGGGTCCGGAGGCGCAGGAGTGGGGGTTCCGCATTGGGTTTTCGCTAGTGATCGCATTGATGGTGATCGGCACCTGGAACGACGTTGCGCGTTTGATCAGCATGGCCCTCGGCGGCTGACACAAGGCGGGCAGGTTTCGTTTGCAATCAAGGCGAAACCCGATAAAACACCGGGCGGGCGAGGGGATTCTGTGGGGACGGCAACGCAAAGAAAGATCGGCCAATTAATGCGTTATCGGTTTGTAATCGTGGGGGTCATTGCCTTCGTGCTGTCCGCCATCCTGCCACTCGCATGGCCGGCGATGGGTGTGTCTTACGCCTATGCCCAGGCGGTCTCCCAGATCGTCGTCGAGGGTAACCAGCGGGTCGAGACCGACACCGTCCTGTCCTACATGCAGATCGCTCCGGGCGACCCCTTCGATTCAGCCAAGATCGACGAATCGGTTAAGGCCCTGTTCCAGACCGGCCTGTTCGCCGATGTGCAGATATTTCGCCGCGGCAGCCAGCTCGTCGTGCGCGTCGAGGAAAACCCGATGATCAACCGGGTGAATTTCGAGGGCAACGACAAGGTCAAGGATGACGATCTCGCCAAGGAAGTCGAGCTGCGCGAGCGCATGATGTTCACCCGCTCGAAGGTGCGAAGCGACGTCGAACGCATCATCGCGCTTTACCGGCGCAGCGGTTATTATTCGGTACGAGTATCGCCCAAGATCATCCGGCAGCCGCAGAACCGCGTCGACCTCGTCTACGAGATCCAGGAAGGGGCCGAAACCACGGTGAAGAAGATCGTCTTCGAAGGCAACGAGTCCTTCAGCGACGGCGATCTCCGCTCGGTGATCGTCACCACCGAACACAAATGGTGGAAGTTCTTCGCGCGCAACGACACCTATGATGCCGACCGCCTCGAATACGACAAGGAATTGCTGCGCCGCCACTACCTGAAGAACGGCTTTGCCGATATCGCGGTGATTTCGGCGGAAGCGGACCTCAGCCCCAACGGCGAAGATTTCAACATTACTTTCACGCTGCAGGAAGGGCCGCGCTATTCCATCGCCGATGTTGCCGTCAATGTGGGCGATGCCAATCTCGATCCGGAACGATTGCGCGACGGCATCAAGACCGGAGTAGGCGACGCCTACGACGCCAGCCGCGTCGACAAGACGGTGGAGAACCTGACGCTGGAAGCCTCGCGCCAGGGCTTCGTCTTCGCCAAGGTGCAGCCCGACATCGACCGCAATGAAGGCCAGAACACGCTCAACATCGTTTACAACATCGTCGAGGGACCGCGCACCTACATCGAACGCATCGACATCGTCGGCAACATCCGCACCGAAGACGAGGTGATCCGCCGCGAATTGCGCCTGTTCGAGGGCGATGCCTATAACCGCGTTCTCGTCGACCGGGCCCGCCGCCGCCTGACCGCGCTGGACTTCTTCGAGAAGATCGAGTTCCGCGAAGATCCGGGCTCGGCCCCCGACAAGGTGGTGCTGGTGGTCGAACTGGTCGAAAAGTCGACCGGTCAGCTGAGTTTCAGCATCGGCTATTCCTCGACCGAAACAGTGGTGGGCTCCGTCGGCCTGACCGAACGCAACTTCATGGGCCGCGGCCAGCTCGTGCGTCTCAACACCACCCTGAGCTTCGTGCGTCAGCAGATCGATTTCAGCTTCACCGAGCCCTATTTCATGGGTATGCCGATTTCGGCGGGCATAGATTTGTTCGCCACCGCCACCGACAACACCGATATCTCCTCGTATGAAAGCCAGCAGGTGGGGGGCGCGCTCCGCACCGGATTCCGGCTCGACGAATATTCTTCGCTCGGGTTCAAGTACGGACTGATGTGGCGCAACATCAACGGCATCGACACGACTGAAGCTTCCCCCGCCGTCATTGCCACCGAGGGCGCGTCGTGGAAATCGTCGGTGGGTGGCACCTATACCTGGGACGGGCTCGACAATCCGCTGCGGCCGACCAACGGCTTCCGCGGCGAACTCGACTCGGAAGTGGCGGGCCTTGGCGGTGATGTTTATTTCGGCCGGCTCGAGGCCCATGCCTGGTATTTCTTCCCCGTCTACGAGGAGTCCGTCATCCTCAAGATTGAAGGCAATGCCGGCCATATGGAGCCGCTGCCCGGCGAGGAGGTGCCGCTGCAGGACCGCTTCTTCAAGGGCGCCGACACCTTCCGCGGCTTCGCCAAGTCGGGCGTCGGCCCCCGCCAGATCGGCAATGACGGTAACACCGACGCGATCGGCGGTCAGACCTATGTGATCGGCACGGTGGAGCTGAATTTCCCGCTCGGCCTGCCCGATGAATGGGGCATCGAAGGCAGCCTGTTCTCGGATTTCGGCACCGTGTTCAATGCTCCGGAAAATACGGTTCCGACAGGCACCGGCGGCTGCAGCATCCCGTCGGGCGCCAGTTGCAAGGTATTCGATACGGCGGCCCTCCGGGCCTCGATCGGCGCCGGCATCATCTGGCAATCGCCCTTCGGACCCCTGCGCTTCGAGGGCGCCTATCCGATCGTCAAGGCCGATTACGACGAGGCCGAGTGGTTCCGCTTCTCGATCGGCACCCGTTTCTAGGCCATGAGCGGGGAAGCGGCTCCGGCAAGGACCCTCAAGAGCGCTGACATCGCGCGCATCATGAAGCTGTTGCCGCACCGCTATCCCTTCCTGCTGATCGACAGGATGGTCGATCTCGACGGCGAGCAGTCGGGCACCGGCATCAAGAACGTGACCATCAACGAACCCTTCTTCCAGGGCCATTTTCCCGGCGCGCCGGTGATGCCGGGCGTGCTGCTGATCGAGGCCATGGCTCAGACGGCGGCGGCGCTGGTGCTCGATTTCCTCGGCGACGATCATGCCGGCAAGCTCGTCTTCTTCATGTCGATCGACAAGGCCCGCTTCCGCAAGCCGGTGGTGCCCGGCGATACCGTGCGGTTCCATGTCAAGCTCGCCAGCAAGCGGGCGCCGGTGTGGAAATACTGGGCCGAGGCCCATGTCGACGGCAAGAAGGTCGCCGAGGCCGAAATCGGCGCCATGCTGATGGACCGCCGCGGCGGGGAGTAGGGCGGGGTCTCTTTAATCCGCTTACCCAAATCCGTCATCGCCGGACTTGTTCCGGCGACCCATTGGGCCGAATGATCGGCATTCGCCATTGTGGCGCGGTGGGTTGCCGGGACAAGCCCGGCAATGACAATGTGAGGAGGGACAGTGCCGACTATGATGCGGAATCTTGCAGTCTCATTCCGCTACTTCGCCCGCTTCAATCATATCGGCAAGATAGAGCCGCCAGTCACGCGACATGGACCGCATCTCGCTCAATCGCCTCACGCAGTTCCGGACGCATGGCGGTTTCGGTAACGAGATCGACCCGCATGCCCAGCACACGTTCGAGATGCAGCTTCAGGTCCATGTAGCGGTCGAATGTTGGCGGAGCGGAAAACCTGACGATAAAGTCGGCATCGCTGGTTTCCACCGCACTGTCGCGCGCCGCCGAGCCGAAAAGCCGTAACGCCGAAACGCCCAATGCCTGCAATGCGTCGCGTTGGCCGACCAGTCTGACGATGATTTCTGCCTTGTTCATGCGGCGATTATGGGGGCGGAACCGGCCGGATTCAAATCCGGCTCCGGCGCCGGTCGCTACTTCCCCCGCTTGCTCATCGGCACGTAGTCGCGGCGGGGAGCGCCGGTGTAGAGCTGGCGCGGGCGGCCGATGCGCTGGCTTGGATCCTCGATCATTTCCTTCCACTGCGAAATCCACCCGACGGTGCGGGCGAGTGCAAACAGCACGGTGAACATCGAGGTGGGGAAACCTAAAGCGCGCAGGATGATGCCGGAGTAGAAATCGACATTGGGATAGAGCTTGCGCTCGATGAAATAGCTGTCCGACAGCGCCGTCCGCTCGAGCTCGCGCGCCACTTCGAAGAGCGGATCGCCCTTGATGCCGAGTTCGCTCAGGACTTCATGCGCCGTCTTCTGCATGATCTTGGCGCGCGGATCGTAATTCTTGTAGACGCGGTGGCCGAAACCCATGAGCCGCTGGTGCGAATTCTTGTCCTTCACCTTGGCGATGAACCCGGCAACCTTGCCGGGATCGCCGATCTCGGTCAGCATCTGCAGCGCCGCCTCGTTGGCGCCGCCATGGGCCGGGCCCCACAGGCAGGCGATGCCCGCCGCGATGCAGGCGAAGGGATTGGCGCCGGAGGAGCCGGCCAGCCTCACCGTCGAAGTCGAGGCATTCTGCTCGTGGTCGGCATGCAGAATGAAAATCTTGTCCATGGCGCGGGCCAGGACCGGGTTCACCTTGTAGTCCTCGCACGGCACGGCAAAGCACATGCGCAGGAAATTGGCGGCATAGGTGAGATCGTTCTTGGGATAAATAAAGGGCTGGCCGATGTGGTACTTGTAGGCCATGGCGGCAATCGTCGGCAGCTTGGCGATCATCCGCCGCGAGGCGATCTCGCGCTGCCTGGGATCGGCGATGTCGGTCGAGTCGTGATAGAAGGCCGACATGGCGCCGACCACCGCGACCATTACCGCCATGGGATGGGCATCGCGCCGGAAGCCCTGGTAGAAGCGGGCCATCTGCTCATGGATCATCGTGTGATGGGTGATCGCATGCTCGAATTCGCGGCGCTGCGAGGGTGTCGGCAGGTCGCCGTAATAGAGCAGATAGCAGGTCTCGATGAAGTCGCCCTGTTCGGCGAGCTGCTCGATGGGATAGCCGCGATAGAGCAAGATGCCTTCATCGCCGTCGATATAGGTGATCTTGGATTCGCAGGCCGCCGTCGAGGTAAAGCCGGGGTCGTAGGTAAAGACCTTGGCGTCGCTGTACAGCCCGGAGATGTCGACGACGTCGGGGCCGGCGGTGCCGGAGCGCACCGGCAGGTCCAGCGATTTGTTGCCGATCGTCAGGGACGCCATCTTGCCTGCATCTGCCATGTCGCTCTCCTGAAATTGTTATAGCGGATTATTGCACCGCAACAAAAAAAGGTCAATTTAGCTGACCTGATCCCTTAGCCGGGCCAGCGACTCCTCGCGGCCCAGAACTTCCAGCACATCGAAGATGCCGGGTGAAACAGTGGTGCCGGTGAGAGCAGCGCGCAAGGGCTGCGCCAGCTTTCCAAGCTTCAGTCCCGCCGCCTCGGCCTGGGCCTTTACCGCGGTCTCGAGGTCCGCCGCCCGCCAAACCCTGGCGGCGTCGAGAACCGGAAGCATGCTTTGCAGCGCCGCCTTGCCGCCATCGGCCATGATCTGCCGCGCCTTGTCATCCATGGTCAGGGGCCGCGTGGCGAACAGGAACGCCGCACCCTTCATGAGCTCCACCAGGGTCTTGGCCCGCTCCTTGAGGCCGGGCATGGCCTGCAGCATCTTCGCCTTCATCGCCTCGTCGATCTTCGCCAGCATCGCCTTGCCGCCCTCGGCATGGGGCAGGAAGCCCAGGAACTGCCGCAGCAGCTCGGCATCGGGCGTGTGCCTGATATAGTGGCCGTTGAGGTTTTCCAGCTTGGCGAAATCGAAGCGCGCCGGCGACTTGCCGACGTTCTCCAACCCGAACCACGCGACCAGCTGCTCGGTCGAAAAGATTTCATCGTCGCCATGGCTCCAGCCGAGCCGGGCGAGGTAATTGCGCATCGCATCCGGCAGATAGCCCATGGCACGGTAGGCCTCGACCCCCAGCGCCCCGTGGCGCTTGGAGAGCTTGGCGCCGTCCGGCCCATGGATCAGCGGAATATGCGCCATCACCGGCACGCGCCAGCCCATGGCCAGATAGATTTGCATCTGCCGCGCCGCGTTGGTGAGATGATCGGCGCCGCGGATCACGTGAGTGACGCCCATGTCGTGGTCGTCCACCACGACCGAATGATTGTAGGTGGGATTGCCGTCCGAACGCAGGATAATGAGATCGTCGAGATCCTTATTTGGAATGACGACGCGGCCCTGCACCTGGTCGTCGATGACGGTCTCGCCCGCCTGCGGCGCCTTGAAACGGATGACCGGCCTGACGCCGGTGGGCGCATCGGCGGGATCGCGGTCGCGCCAGGTGCCGTCATAGCGGATGGGGCGCTTCTCGGCCTCGGCCCTGGCGCGCATCTGCTCGAGCTCCCGCGGCGTGCAGAAGCAGCGATAGGCGCGGCCCTGAGCCAGCAGCAGCTCGGCCACCTCGCGATGCCGGTGGGCCCGCCCATATTGCGACACCGGCTCGCCCGCCCAATCGAGGCCGAGCCAGGTCAGGCCCTCGATGATGGCGTCGATGGCGGCGGCGGTCGAACGCTCCCGGTCGGTATCCTCGATGCGCAGCAGCATCTGGCCGCCCGCATGCTTGGCGAAGGCCCAGTTGAACAGGGCCGTGCGGGCGCCGCCGATATGCAGATAGCCGGTGGGCGAGGGGGCGAATCTGGTGATGACGGGCGATGACATGGACGCCGTTCTCCGGTTATGCTTGACGATAGGGAATGGGGCCGGACAGGCCGCGAGCGGCGGATTAGCACAGTGCGTGGTGGGGTGTAAGGGGAAGACCCGTGGTTGCCGAGACATGGGGCGATGTGGCGGACGCACAGGATGG
>JANMQB010000216.1:0-3939 GCA_031370155.1 Hyphomicrobiales bacterium
TTCTCGCCTACCAGATCGATGAAATGCCTGGCCGTCGAGCCGGTGCCGAGGCCGAGCTTCATGCCGGGTTTGACATAATCGAGGGCCGCCTTGGCGGCGGCCCGCTTCTGCTCGTCGGCGGTCACTTAATTGACCCCTTCCATTAGAGTCCTAATAAACTGAACCAAGAAATCGACATCCTTCTTGTCGACGTCAAGACGGGTGAATCCATGAACCAGCCGATTGCGCGTATCGGCTAGTTTGAGAAGTTGGTCGCCGATTTCGTCTTCGGCAAGACCCTCTGATACCAAGGTCTCAATGATAGTCCGTGGAAGATACCGCTTCGGCTCACCAATTTGGCGATTGAGAATGAGCCGGCGAGTAAGGGCCTCAAGTAACGCCCAAGCAAGTACTAGTGCGACCTTGTGATCGCCAGATTCAGCTAAGCTCGTTATCTTCTTGAGTTCAGCACGAAGCTGCTGAACATCGGGTTCTGAACTCAAATCTCCAGCCTTAGTGCCCGTGTCGGCGACAACCAGGTCGAAGCGCCATCCCTTGTGCTTGGGCACTTCCGATGCCAAAAACCGCACCGTCGCACTTTGGCTCGCTGACTGCTCTGTTGACTTAACCTCGATAATAACTTTCTCATCCGTGCCAATTGCGATTGCATCCGGAATATATCCTTCAAGAAACTTAGGGATGTCGGCACGATCCGGTTCGGCAAGAAATTTGTATCCTCTGCTTTCGTATTGCCTGCGCAGGCGTTCGAGAACGTCGCGTTCCAGTGTTTCAAGGCCATTTGTCATTGCGGCAGTTCCTTGTGGTCCGGAGCATTCCCCAATCTAACATATACGAAGCTGGCATGGGATCCCAAGGTGTCCGCCAAAATCGGGGTCGGATTTGAAACCACTAAATCGGCTTGGTTAGTTTTCCTTAGCAGAACCTGTGAGATCAGGCCGTCGTCCTCTATCACCGCACCTTTGAGTGCATCCAGTATCAGTTTTGCGATTCCATCAACGTCTATGTTTGTCGTTTCAGTGTAGAAATGCACGATGACGGCCGACAATTCTTCAGTGAAAGGCGGATGATCCTTGGGCCATGCCTTAGCGGCTGCAGCCCTGACTCTGGCTTTCCAGTCGTTTCGGGATTTTGGGCTGTTGGTTTGAGGCGTTCTGGGAGTGACAGGCACCACAAAGTCCACTTGCATGGATCACTTACTTTCCGAGCCCGCCCATCAGCATGTATTTGATCTCGACATATTCCTCGATGCCGTGGCGCGAGCCCTCGCGGCCGATGCCCGACTCCTTGACGCCGCCGAAGGGCGCCTCCGCCGTCGATATGATGCCTTCATTGATGCCGACCATGCCGTATTCGAGACCTTCGGCGACGCGCCAGACACGGCCGACATCGCGGGTGTAGAAATAGCAGGCAAGCCCGAATTCGGTGTCGTTGGCCATGCGGATGGCATCTTCCTCGGTTTTGAAGCGGAACAGCGGCGCCACCGGGCCGAAAGTCTCCTCGCGCGCCACCGCCATGTCGGAAGTGACATCGCGCAAGAGCGTCGGCTCGAAGAAATTGCCGCCCAGCGGCTTGCCGCCCACCACCACTTTGGCGCCCTTCTTCACGGCATCGTTAATGTGCTCCTGAACCTTCTTGACCGCCGCCTTGTTGATGAGCGGTCCGGTGGTGACGCCCGCCTCGGTGCCGTCGCCTACCTTGAGCTTGGCCACGGCGGCGGCGAGCTTGTCGGCGAATTTGTCATAGACGCCCTCCTGCACCAGGAGGCGGTTGGCGCAGACGCAGGTCTGGCCGGCATTGCGGTATTTGGAGAGCATGGCGCCCTGCACGGCGGCGTCGAGATCGGCATCGTCGAAGACGATGAAGGGGGCATTGCCGCCGAGCTCGAGGCCGACTTTCTTGACCGTCGAGGCGCATTGCGCCATCAACAGCTTGCCGATTTCGGTCGAGCCGGTGAAGGTGAGCGCCCGGACGATCGGGTTCGAGGTCATCTCGGCGCCGATCTCGCGGGACGCACCGGTGATCACAGAAAAAACGCCCGCCGGAATGCCGGCGCGCTCGGCCAGCTCGGCCATCGCCAGCGCCGAAAGCGGCGTCTCGCTCGCCGGCTTGCAGACGAAGGCGCAGCCCGCCGCCAGCGCCGGTCCCGCCTTGCGGGCGATCATGGCATTGGGGAAGTTCCACGGCGTGATCGCCGCCACGACGCCCACCGGCTGCCGGATCACGATCATGCGGGCATTGGGCCAGGGCGACGGGATCGTCTCGCCATAGATGCGCTTGGCTTCCTCGGCAAAGTACTCGATGAAGGAGGCGCCATAAGCCACCTCGCCGCGGCTCTCGGCCAGGGGCTTGCCCTGCTCGGCCGTCATGATCTGGGCCAGGTCCTCCTGGTTCTCCATCATCAGGGTGAACCATTTGCGCAAGATAACGGAGCGCTCCTTGGCGGTCTTTTTCGCCCACTCCTTCTGGGCCTTCCCGGCGGCCTCGATCGCCTCGCGGGTCTCGCTGGCGCCGAGCTTGGGGACCGATATGATCACGTCCTCGTTCACCGGGTTGGTCACGTCGATCTGCTGCTTGCCGCCCACCCATTTGCCGGCGAGGTAGCATTTGTCCTTGAGCAGCGACTTGTCCTTGAGTATGTCGCGCAGAGCCTGGCTTTTGCGGATGTCCATCTGGGGCCTCCTGTCTTGAGTTGGCGGCCTCTTAGCACAGGGTGTGCGGGCGGACAAACGGGTGAGATGGGCGGGGTTTGCATGCTGGAGCGGGCGGTTATTTTCGATCTCGACGGCACGCTCATTGATACCGCGCCCGACCTGATGCTGGCCACCAACCATGTGCTGGCAACGCTGGGCCGGCGGCCGATCACCATGCAGGAAGTGCGGGTCTTCGTCGGCCACGGGGCGCGGGCGCTGATCGCGCGCGGCTGCGAGGCGACGGGGGCCACCGTGTCGCCCCGGGCGGTCGAAACGCTGTACCAGGAATTCGTCATTCACTACGCCCAGAACATCGCGATAGACAGTGTCGCTTATCCGGGGCTTGTGGGCTTCCTCGACCGCTGCCGGGCCGAGGGCGTCCATCTCGGCATCTGCACCAACAAGCTCGAAAGCCTGTCGATCAGGCTGCTCGAGGCGCTCGGGCTTCGCCACTATTTCGGCGCCATCGTCGGGCCCGACACGATCGGCGTGGCCAAGCCCGATCCCAAGCCCTTTTACGAGACGGTGGAACGGCTCGGCCTCAGCAACGCCAGGGCCGTCATGATTGGCGACAGCGAGACCGACATTCTGACCGCGCGCGCCGCCGGTGTTCCCATCATTGCCGTGCCCTTCGGCTATACGCCGCGGCCCATCGCCGAATACGGCCCCGATTTCGTCGTGACGCATTATGACGATATGTGGGAAACGCTGGGCCGGGCCTTCGATCGTTGACTTGGGGGTGGGCCTCCGCCTATATCCCGCCCACCCTGAAGCGGGCGATTAGCTCAGTTGGTAGAGCACTGTGTTCACATCGCAGGGGTCACTGGTTCGAGTCCAGTATCGCCCACCATCCATGTTCTTGATACCTGCGTTTCGCGACTGCACTCGTGCGATGTGCCGGATCAGTGGTTGTTGGCCGCCCGGAAACCCAGGATCCGGCACTGCATAGCCGGTGAAGGCGAAACTTTCCGGTCTTTACATTGACCTGATGGAATACTATTCTTTTGCAGGTTTGAGGCGAATACTTCGTGGACATCGCGAGAATGATCGCTCGCAGATCGGCTGGCGCTAGTGGGCCGGCTCGTCGGGCCGATCGGAGTGCTTTCACGCGGTGCGTATTATCGGTGAGATGACTACCGCGCTTTCCCCAATGGGCAGTCGCAGGTGAGATCAATGTGTGTCCAGTGAGAAGCAGGCGAGACAGCATCCATGAAAACCCGTGCGGCAATCGCGTTTGAGAAAGCCAAAC
>JANMQB010000234.1:0-8035 GCA_031370155.1 Hyphomicrobiales bacterium
CGTGAATCGAACACGCGACCCGGCATTACGAACGCGGTGCTCCGCCAACTGAGCTAAGGCGGCCGCGCGCTTCCGTATCCGCGTCGGCAAGGGCGTCGTCGAACCCGGCGATCGAACGCTCGATCATCGCCGCGGCGGCGAGGTCTTCCGTGGTGCGGAAGCGGTAGCGCAGACCGCCCTTCGCATTGCCAGTCTGGGCTTGCCACCGCACCCAGAGTCAGGTTTGGCGTCCGGAAGCCGCTGTCGCGGACCGCGGGAGCGGCCATAAGCCTGTGCCCCGAAAGCGATTTCACCTCGGCAGTTGCGAGAGATGCTCGCGAGAAGCGGCCCAAGCGAGGCCGGCCGCCGAGGCATCCGGCCGACCGAATCCGCGAACGATTCCTTCACCATCGGCAAAGAAAAGCCAAGTCTGAGCAGTTTTGCTCAGTCGACCGTGGCTCCGCGTTTTAGTTGCAATAGTGCCGATATTCAACTGGCAATTGATTCGAGCACTTGAGGCGAGGCAGATGAGCGGCGAGGCAAAGCCACCAATCGCGCGGAGCGGAGCTACTGGCATGAACGGCGCCTGGCCTCCAGGACCATTCGGGTTCGGTGGCAGGCGCCGGGTGTCGATTGCCGAAGGCCATCACCGTGACTGAGTCAATCATGCTTCGCAAAGGAAATGGCATGGAATCCGCCCGCTCTCCCCCCGTGACGGCAGTGATCCGCGACATCGGCGCGGGCCAGGCGGCGGAAAAGCGTCTGGCGCGGATGGAGGGCGAGTACCGCGGGCTGCTGGAGGCGGCCCCGGATGCGATGGCGGTGGTGAACCAGGGCGGAGAAATCGTTCTTCTCAATCTTCAAGCGGAGATGAAGTTCGGATACCGCCACGACGAACTGGTTGGGCAGAAGGTCACCAACATCATTCCGAAGGGTTTCGCGGAACGGCTGCCCGCCGACGGTCTCACGGAGATTGAACTCACCGGGCGGCGGAAGGATGGCAGCGAGTTTCCGATCGAGCTGATGCTGAGCCCGCTTGAAAGCGCCGAAGGCATCCTGGTGACGGCGGCGATCCGCGACATCAGCGTGCGCAAGGACGCAGAACAGCATCTGGCGCAGATGGAGGGCAGGTATCGCGGGCTGCTGGAAGCGGCTCCGGATGCGATGGTTGTGGTCAACCAGGGGGGAGAAATCGTCCTTCTCAATATCCAGGCGGAGAAGCAGTTCGGGTACCGCCGCGACGAGCTCCTGGGGCAGAAGGTCACCAACATCATTCCGGAAGGGTTTGCGGAACGTCTGATCGCTGACGGTACCCGAACCGCCGAGGACGCGCTGGCGCAGCAGATCGGCACCGGAATCGAACTCACCGGGCGGCGGAAGGATGGCAGCGAGTTTCCGATCGAACTCATGCTCAGCCCCTTGGAAAGCGCCGACGGCATCCTGGTGACGGCGGCGATCCGCGATATCAGCGTGCGGCGGTATTCTGAGTTCAGCAACGATCTCAGCGAGAGTACAGATCGCAGGCAAACAGAAGAGAAATATCGCACGCTATGTAATTCGATTGACGAAGGCTATTGCACAATCGAAATGCTGTTCGACCAAAGCAATAAGCCAATTGACTATCGCTTTTTGGAAATAAATTCCTCGTTTAAGAAACAGACCGGGATTCAAAACGCGCTGGGCAAAAGGATGCTCGAGATTGCGCCGCTACACGAAAAGCACTGGTTTGAAATTTACGGCAAGATAGCGTCGACGGGTGAACCTGCACGCTTTGAACAGTTTGCGGCCCAACTGCACCGCTGGTTTGACGTTTACGCTTTCCGTGTTGGAAAACCACACGAAAGAAAAGTCTCCGTCCTTTTCAGCGACATCACTGCGCGGAAGCGCGCTGAAGAAGCGCTTCGCGAAAGTGAAGGGAAGTACCGCGGGCTGTTGGAGGCGGCACCGGATGCGATGGTGGTTGTGAACCAGGGGGGCGAAATCGTCCTGCTGAACCTTCAGGCGGAGAAACAGTTCGGATACCGCCGCGACGAACTCCTTGGGCAGAAGGTGACGAACATCATTCCCAAAGGGTTTGCGGAACGGCTGATCGCGGACGGCGCCCGAACGGCAGCCGAGACAGTGGCGCAACAGATCGGCACGGGAATTGAGCTCACCGGGCGACGGAAAGACGGTGACGAGTTTCCGATCGAACTCATGCTCAGCCCCCTGGAAAGCGCGGACGGAATCCTGGTGACAGCAGCGATCCGTGACATCAGCGTGCGCAAGAACACGGAAAAACACCTAGCGCGGACGGAGCGAAGATCAGTCGAACTGGCGCGCTCGAATGATGATCTGCAGCAGTTTGCCTACATCGCCGCGCACGACCTGCAGGAACCGTTGCGCATGGTGACCAGTTACACGCAGCTCCTCGCCCGACGCTACAAGGGGCGTCTGGACTCCGACGCCGACGAGTTCATCGCTTACGCGGTGGACGGGGCTCATCGCATGCAGCTCTTGATCAGAGATCTGCTGACCTATTGCCGTATGGGGACAGCAGGAATGGAGCTCCGAGAAACTTCCAGTGAAGCCGCATTGGAACAGGCGCTCATAAATCTACGTGGCGCCATCGAAGAAAGCGGTGGGCTGGTGACGCACGATCCGCTGCCCAGCGTGATCGCAGATGGCGCTCAATTAGTGCAGCTATTTCAGAACGTCGTCGGCAACGCCATCAAGTACCGCGGCGCGGAACTCCCGCGCGTACACGTCTCTGCCAAGAAAAACGGTGCCAACGAATGGATCTTTTCCATGCGAGACAACGGACTTGGAATCGACCCTCGGTACTTCGAGAAGATTTTCGTCATGTTTCAGCGGTTGCACAGCCGAGAAGAGTTCTCCGGCACCGGAATCGGTTTGACACTGTGCAAGAAGATCGCGGAACGCCACGGCGGCCGGATGTGGGTAGAGTCAGACCCCGGAAAGGGTTCGACCTTTTACTTTGCTCTCCCGGAAAGGGGAATGAAATGACCATAAACATAGGGAATAACGCCACGCCCATAGAGATTCTCTTGGTGGAAGACAGCGCCGGCGATGTACGGCTCACTCAGGAGGCCCTGCGAGACGCCAAGGTGCAAAACAACCTGCATGTTGTTTCGGACGGGATGGAAGCGACATCCTTCCTGTGGCGGCAAGGGAAGCACGCCAATGCGCCTCGCCCGGGTCTTATTCTGTTGGATCTGAACCTCCCCAAAAAGGGTGGCCGGGAGGTTCTGGAGGAAGTCAAGCTGGACCCCAGCCTGAAAAATATCCCTGTGGTCATCTTGACCACCTCGGCGGCTGAAGAGGACATCCTGCGGAGTTACCAGCTTCATGCCAACTGCTACATCACCAAGCCAGTGGACCTGGACCAGTTCCTGAAAGTCGTCAAGACTATAGACGATTTCTGGCTGGCCATCGTCAGACTCCCGCAGGTTTGAAACTGATGGGCAAAAAAACCATCAGAATTGTTCTTGTCGAGGACAACGCCGGAGATGCGCGTTTGCTGCGCGAGATGCTCAATGAGTCGGTCTCGTGTAAGTACGACTTGACGCATCATGAATCCATGGAGAAGGGGGTGACGCATCTTGCCGCTAATGCGGTGGACATTGTCTTGCTGGACCTAGGATTGCCCGATGCACAAGGGCTGGGAGCGGTGCGGCGGGCCCTTGCCGCCAAGCCCCGCGTCCCCCTGGTGGTGCTGACCGGCCTTGACGACGATTCGCTGGCCGCGCAAGCCTTGCAAGAAGGCGCGCAAGACTTTCTCATCAAAGGCCAGATCGAGACGCGCGGGCTTCTGCGGGCGCTCCGCTATGCCATCGAGCGCAAGATCATGGAAGAGGCGTTGTTCGTGGAAAAGGAACGCGCCCTGGTCACGCTCAACTCAATCGGCGACGCCGTTATTTCCACGGAAATCTCGGGGAATATCACTTTTCTCAATCTCGTCGCGGAAAAAATAACTGGCTGGTCGCGGCAAGAGGCGGCCGGCCGGCCCCTGCCCGAAGTGTTCAAGATCCTGGACGGCAGGAGCGGCGAAACCATTCCCAATCCGATGCGGCAGGCAGTTGGGCGGGACCGAACCGTTCACCTGCCGTCGAACAGCATCCTCGTCCGGCGCGACGGTTCCGAGATTCCGATCGAAGACTCCGTCGCCCCCATCCACGATCGCCAAGGGCGGGCCACCGGAGCGGTCATCGTTTTTCGCGACGTGAGCGCCGTCCGGGCGATGGCGCAGCAGATAACGCACGCGGCCGAGCACGACTTTCTGACCGGCTTGCCGAACCGGATGCTCCTGAACGACCGGGTCGGCCAGGCGATCGCGTTGGCATTGCGTCACAGGAACAAGGTCGCGGTGCTGTTTTTGGATTTGGACGGCTTCAAGCACGTCAACGATTCGCTCGGACATCCGACCGGCGACAAGCTCCTTCAATCCGTCGCCAAACGCCTGGTGGATTGCGTACGCGGCTCGGACACGGTGAGCCGGCAGGGGGGAGACGAATTCGTCGTGCTGCTTTCGGAAGTGCAGCACCTGGAGGACGCCGCCATTACGGCGAGAAGAATGCTGCAGGCGGTGGCGGAGGCTCATTCCATCGACCAGCACGATCTTCACGTCACCACGAGCATTGGCGTGAGCGTCTATCCCGAGGACGGCGTGGATGCGGAGACGCTCATCAGGAATGCCGACACCGCGATGTACCAGGCAAAGGAAATGGGACGCCAAGGCTATCAGTTTTTCAAACCGGCCATGAACGTCCGGGCGATGGAGCGGCAATTCATCGAGGAGGGTCTGCGGCGCGTCCTGGAACGGCACGAAATGGCACTGCACTACCAGCCGAAGGTTAATCTGAGGACGGGAGCGATTACCGGCGCGGAAGCGCTGATACGCTGGACGCATCCGACGCGCGGACCTATCTCTCCGGCGCAGTTTATTTCCGTAGCGGAAGACTGCGGCCTCATTCTGCCGATCGGCGCCTGGGTCCTTCGGGAAGCGTGCGGGCAGGCCCGGACTTGGGCGGATGCGGGCCTGCCCCCATTGACCATGGCCGTCAACGTCTCCGCGATGGAGTTTCGGGACGAGAACTTTCTGGCGGGCCTGTTCGCAATCCTCGGCGAAACGGGCCTTGATCCATGCTCTCTCGAGCTGGAGCTGACCGAGAGCGTTCTTATGAAGCGCGCCGATTCCGCGGCATCCATCCTCCGAACCCTGAGGGAAAGAGGGGTACAGGTGGCGGTCGACGACTTCGGCACGGGTTACTCCAGCTTGAGTTACCTGCGAAAGTTTCCGGTCGATGCCCTCAAGATCGACCAGTCGTTCGTGCGTCAGATAAGCACCGCCGGCGACGATACGGCCATTGTAACGGCGGTGATCGCCATGGCCCGGAGCCTCAAGCTACGGGTCGTCGCGGAGGGCGTGGAAACGCTGGAGGAACTGGCATTTCTCCGGGCTCAGAAATGCGACGAGGCGCAAGGGTACTATTTCAGCCGGCCGGTGCCGCCGCAGCAGTTCGCGCAGTTGCTCAGAACCGGCATACCAAAACCCTCCGTCGGCGTTCGCGCGTCGCACGTGGCCGCCGTATCATCCACGAATGCAGCCGAGCTCGGGAGGTGGATGCGGCGCTGACGCCGTTCAGGCTTGCTCGAACCGTAGTCCCAACCGACGATCGGCTTCGCGTCGATGGCGGTTTGCGGGCGCCTTGCGGAAAATCCTCGACGCCGATCGATGGCGCGTGGGTTCCGCCCGCGCTTGCCACTACGATGCGCGGTAAAAGGCAGCAAAATTGGGCTTATTTTACGAGACGCAGCAATGCCGCTTTATCTCTAATCCTCATCTCGAGTTGTCATTCGTCTCGCCGTAATGCACTGTGAAGTTGAAACAGTGGAGTTACTACAATGCCAGATAGACGACAGGCGACTCGCATTCCCGTTCACAAGTCGGCAAAAATTCATTGCGCCGGCTGGCGCGGTTCTCCGAAATGCGTGATCAGCGACATCAGCGCCACGGGAGCACACCTGCTGTTCCCCTTTTCCTTCGGCATACCCGACACCGTCACGCTCTCAATTCCAGGCGACAACCTCGTGCTTCAGGCCGAGGTGCGCTGGCGGCAAGGCAGGGAATGCGGGATACACTTCCAGCGGCGCATCGCCCATCCCCTGATCACGATGGATCGCATGCGGCATTCGGGAGAAGAGGCCCATTTTGCCCAAGTGAGTTCCAACATCACGATACCTGCGGTTTCCGCGGGCGGTTAGCGCCGATGCTCCTTGCGTACCCGCCCGCCGTTCCCGCTTTTGCCGGCTCAGCTCCGGAATGTTGCCGGCGCCGCGTGCCGTTCATTAGGGTTTGAGAGAGGTTGCGATTACGGCGATGAAAACGAATGGTTTCCCGTCATTGAATTCGGATGCCGAGAAGATCGATCAGACGCTGAAGATCGCCGTCGTCGACGATGACGAAGGCTGGGAGATGGTCTCGCGCTTGCTGGGCGGAGACGGGCGATTCTCGCTGTGCCGGGCGGCCGGCGGCGATCGCCTCATGGAGATGCTCAGAGAGGACAGGATCGACTGTGTGATTATCGAAATCGGCGGCGGAAACGAAAGCGGCTTCGCGATCAACGAGAGACTCCGCGCCCGCGATCCGGTGATGCCGCCCGCCATAATGCTCACCGGAATGGGCCGCGAAGAGACGGCCATTCAGGCATTTCGATGCGGCTTCAGCGATTATCTCAACAAGAGCCGAATATCGAGCGACAGCTTGTCGGCGGCGATCCTCCGCGCAACCCGCGCCAAGCGACTGGAGCAGGGCCACCTCGATAAGATTGCGAGATTGTCGGCGCTCGGGATGCAGGATCAGCTTACCGGACTGAGCGATCGCAATTATCTGGACAGCCGACTTGCCGCGATGCTGGAAAGCGCTAAACGGAATCACCGTCCCATAGCGGTCTTGCTGATCGACATCGATCACTTCAGGTTCGTCAATGACAACTACGGCCGGGTCATCGGCGACCTGGTGTTGTGCAGATTTTCCGAAAGACTGAAGCAGGCGGCGCGCCGGAGCGATACGTTCGGCCGCTATGGCGCCGACGAGTTCCTCTACCTGATCGACCAGGATGTGTCTCCGGAATCGGTCAGTCTGGCGGGCCGCCGCCTCGCGGATGCCCTTGCCTTCAACGCCGAATTTGAAAAAGTCGGCATCCGCCTGTCGGCAAGCATCGGCGCCGCGATTTATCCCGACGCCGGCGACGACGCCGGGACCGTTGTAAAGGCGGCCGCCATGGCGGCGGCCTGGGCAAAGGCCTCGGGTGGCGGTTTCATGCTTGCCTCCACCCGGTCTGCCGGGCGGCAGCCTCAGCAAATCGATGGCGCGGCCGACGCGAGCGCCCCGCTGCAGTCGAATGGAGCCCGGATGTCCGCTCCTGACGCCGGCACCGCAGCTCATAGTCCGCACATTGTTAACCGCGAGGACAACCGCCGCACCGAACCGAGGCATCGCGTGTGCAAGCGCGGCCGCATCGTCACCAAAAACGGCTTGTCGACGATCGACTGCGTAGTCCGCGATATGTCCGAAGGCGGTGTGCGAATTACCACGGAAGGCAAATTCGGCCTGCCGGACCAGTTCTATTTTCAAATCGCCGGGGACAAATCCAGGATCCTGGCGGAGAAGCGCTGGCAAAACGACAAGTATACCGGATTGAAGTTCCTGACCGAACAAATCGCCGGGTGAGGCGCCGCGAGCGGCCCTGGATATGCTGTTGCCGGTGACGAGTGGTGCCGCTTAGGTGACTCGAACACCTGACCCCATCATTACGAATGATGTGCTCTACCAACTGAGCTAAAGCGGCGCCGCGCGGGCGGCGAGAGCGCCCGCGCATGGGGCGACCAATAGACGGTTTCGGCCGGCATTTCAACCATCCGCGGCAAGGCCCCGCCGCGCGGCTGCCTCCGGTCCGGTGAAATCCTCCGGCAGGCCCGGATCGTCGGGCGGACGCAGCCGTTCGGCCATCTGCGGCCGCTCGATCCGTACCGGCTGGGCGGTCACGGCGGGGGC
>JANMQB010000240.1:0-2577 GCA_031370155.1 Hyphomicrobiales bacterium
CTCTCGCGCCCTGGCCGCCGTCCAGGCGATGAGCAGCTCGCAAAAAATCTGGAAATCGTCGCCCGTTTCTCGTCCGGAAAAGTAATTGCCGATTTCGATGCGGGCGGCAGGCGTAAGCTTCGGCTTCGCCAGAAATGCGGCGAAGGCCTGGGCCCCTTTGGAATCTAGCAGTTCCAGCGCCCGGCCCGGGCTGCCGCCCGAGAGCTCGGCTGCCCGGCGCAGCTGATCTTCATCCGCCGCGTCACTGACTTCGCGCAGCACCCGCAGCGTATCGCCCAGGGTGAGCGGAGCGAGTTCCAGATGGATGCAGCGCGACTTTATGGTACGGAGCAGCGTTCCCGGCCGATGCGACGCCAACAGGAAGACCGACCGCGACGGCGGCTCCTCCAGAATCTTCAGAAGCGCATTGGCCGATTCGCCGTTGAGATCGTCGGCGGCATCGACGATGGCAATGCGCCAGCCGCCGGCACCCGCCGTCAGGGCGAAGAAACTCCCGGCAAGCCGCGCGTCGTTGACGGCGATCTCGCTTTTGATCCGCTTGTTCTTGGCGTCATAGGCCTGCTCGACAACGAGAAGATCGGGATGGGCGCCCGCCGCGATCTGCCGGGCGCTGGCGACCTCCAGCGCCACTTGCAGCGATGTCCGGCCGCCCGCATCGGGAAACCGCAGCAGGAAACGGGCGAAGCGATAGGCCAGCGTCGCCTTGCCGATGCCGCGCGGCCCTGTAATGAGCCAGGCATGATGCAGTTTGCCCGATCGCGCAGCTTGCAGGAGCCGTGCTTCCGCCGCCTCGTGCCCGTAAAGGGTGGCGCGCCGCCGCGGGTGCCAGGCGACGTCTCGCGGATCGGGGTTGTCTTCGGCCGCCTTCATGCCAACACCGCGCTCACCGCCGCCCAAACATCAACCGCCACTTCGTCCACCGGCTTCGCCGCATCGAGGATGCGGCATCTGTCGGGCTCGCGCCTTGCGATATCGAGAAAGCCTTCCCTGATTCTGCGGTGAAAATCCAATCCCTTGCGCTCGAAGCGGTCTTCTTCCGCTTCGCCCCTGTGCTTGGCGCGGGACAGCCCCAGCTTCGGATCGAGATCGAAGATCAGCGTCAGTTTTGGCCGCGTGGCGCCGACCACGGCGCGCTCAAGTGCGTCGATCAGCCCCATGTCGCAGCCGCCGCCATGGCCTTGATAGGCGCGGGTCGAATCCATGAAGCGGTCGCTGAGCACGATGGCGCCGCGGGCCAGTGCTGGCCTTATCGCCTCGCGCAGATGGGCATCGCGCGCCGCGTAATTGAGCAACGCCTCGGCCTCCGCCGACCAGCGCACCACATCGCCCGCCACCACCAGGGCTCTGATCGCCTCGCCGCCCGGCGTACCGCCGGGTTCGCGCGTCAGCAACACTTCGCGCGATTGCGCCTTGAGCCGCTCGGCCAGGCGCTTGATGTGGGTCGATTTGCCGGCCCCCTCGCCGCCTTCGAAGGTGATGAACACTGCGGCCATCTCAGCCGCCGAATATCATGATCATGACGCTGTCGAGGGCCTTGCTCCACATCGACTCATCGGCCGCCACGGCGGCGGCGGTCTCGACCGGCACTTCGGCGATGGCGTTGCCGTTGACCAGGAATCGTACCGTGCCCACCTTGTCACCCGCCTTGACCGGCGCCATCAGGGGCCCGGTATAGCTGAGCTTGATTTCGACACCCGCCTGCTCCTGCGGCGATAGCGCAATCTTCACGTCATGGCGCGTCACCAGACCAACCCAGTTTTCCGCACCACCCCAGATGCGTGCCCGGCTGACTGTATCGCCCGCCGCATAAACCTCGACAGTGCGGAACTGGCTGAAGCCCCAGTCGAGCAGCTTTTGCGCCTCCTGCTTGCGTTCATTGAGGCTCGTAAGCCCCGCAATCACCATGACCAAGCGGCGGCCGTCGCGGGTGGCCGAGCCGACGAGGCCGTAGCCCGACTCCTTGGTGTAACCCGTCTTCATGCCGTCGGCGCCGGGATAGTCTTTGAGCAGCGGATTGCGGTTCTGCTGGGTGATTTTGTTCCAGGTGAACGACGGCTGGCTATAATATTTGTAGTACTCGGGAAAATTGAGGTTGATGTAGCGGGCAAGTGCCGCCAGCTCGCGCACGCTTATCTTGTGTTCGGGGTCGGGAAGGCCCGTGGCATTGCGGAACTCCGCCTTGGCGAGGCCCAGCTCACGGGCCCGCTTGGTCATCCGCGCGGCGAAGGCCGCCTCACTCCCCGCCATGCCTTCGGCGATGGCGATCGAGGCATCGTTGGCCGACTGCACGATGACGCCCTGGATGAGATCGGAGAGCTTCACCCGCGAATTGAGCTCGGCATACATGGTCGAGCCGCCCGAGACCGATCCGCCGCGCCGCCAGGTATCCTCGCTGATGAGGAATTCCTGATCCATCTTGAGCTTGCCCTCTCGCAGCGCCTCGAACACCATGATCATGGTCATCAGCTTGCTCATGCTGGCGGGCGGCACCGGCACGTCAGGATTCTTCTCGAAGAAAACATTGCCGGAGCGCGAATCGATCAGGATTGCGTATTGCGCCTTGGTCTCGAAGCCCGG
>JANMQB010000264.1:0-4431 GCA_031370155.1 Hyphomicrobiales bacterium
TTTTGGCGTTGCGGCGAGCCTTGACCGGGGCCCGGACCATACCGCGCCCTGGCACCGGTTCGATCTCCTGTTCAGCCAGACCTGCGGCTATCCCTTCACCCATGCCCTAAGGGGCAAGTTGCGCCTGGTCGCCACCCCCCATTACGGCGCCGACGGCTGCAGCGGCCCGAATTATTGCAGCATGATCCTCGCCCGGGAGGCGGGGCCGCCGGCGGCCTTTCGCGGCAGCTGTGCCGCCATTAACCATGCCGATTCCATGTCGGGCATGCTGGCGCTGAAACTGGTTTTTGCACCGCTGGCAAAGAACGGCCGCTTTTTCGCTTCGGCCTTCGCCTCGGGCGGCCATATCCGATCGATGGCCGCGGTCCGCGACGGCAAGGCCGATATCTGCGCCGTCGATGCGGTCTGCGTGGCACTCGCCAGGCGCTATCGCCCGGATGAACTCGAAGGCCTGGTCGAGATCGCCCGCTCTCCCATGGTGCCGGGCCTGCCCTATGTGACGGTGGCCGGAGACATCACAAAGCTGCGCGCGGGCCTTGCCGCCGCCTTCGCCGACCCCACATTGCGTGAGGCGCGCGACACGCTGTTTCTCGCCGGCCATTCCGTGCTCGATGCGAAAGACTATGACCGCATCGTCGCGCTTGAAACCGCCATGGAAAGGGCCGGAGGCCTCGTATTGTCATGATCGATCTTTACACCTGGAGCACCCCCAATGGCCGCAAGATTTCCATCGCACTCGAAGAGATGGGGCTTTCATACGCGGTTCACCCTGTCGATATCGGCAAGGACGAGCAGTTCAAGCCGGAGTTCCTGGCGATTTCGCCCAACGGCAAGATACCGGCGATCATCGACCGCGATACCGGCATCGGGGTCTTCGAGTCGGGCGCCATTCTCATGTATCTCGGCGACAAGACAGGCAAATTCTATCCGGAGGAGAAGTTGGCGCGCCTCCGCATCCATGAATGGCTGATGTGGCAGATGTCGGCGGTGGGGCCGATGCTCGGCCGCGCCCATTATTTCCTGCACTACAATCCCGGCGAGGCGCCCTTCGCCGATGACTGGTTCCGCGCCGAAGCCGGGCGCATCTACGGCGTGCTCGACCGCCTGCTCGTGGACCGCCACTTCATGTGCGGCGACTATTCCATCGTCGACATGGCGACCTTCCCGTGGATCGCCCGGCACCGCCGGCAGCGCGTCGATCTTGACGATTTTCCACAGGTGCGGCGCTGGTATCTGGCGATGGCGGCGCGCCCCGCCGTGCAGAAGGGCTACAAGGTACCAGGCCCCGCCGCCGAAATTCCAATGCCGGAAGGTGCTATTTTCGCGCCGGCATGACTTCGTCCTCCGAAACCCGCGACTTGACGAATTCCTCGCGCATCTCGCAATGGATGGAGAGGGAGTGGAGGCGCGGATATTTGCCGGCCGGAAAGGCCTCGGGCAGGCGGAGCTTGAGATAGCCGAGCATGCAGCCGATCATCACATCGGCCTGGGTCATGTGGCTGTCGATGAACCACGGCGCACCACATTGATGCTCGAGATGTTCGAGCCCGCCCTTGGCCTGGCCGAGGCAGCGAGCGACCCAATCCTCGCTCACCGTCTTGGCCGTGTGCCAGTAGCGCTCGTAGACGACAGAGCCCGCCTTGTCGACCACGCCCGTTGCCATGGCCACAGCCTGCAGGACTTTGCGCCGCTCCGGCCCATGGGCGGGGGTCAACGCCCGGGCGGGCCCCGCCACCTCGTCGAGATGATCGACGATTGCCGCTGAATCAATCAGCACTTCGCCCGACTCCAGGATAAGCGCCGGAACCCGCACCAGCGGATTGAGCTTGTGCATCGCCTTGGCGTTCTGGAACACCGACAGCGCATTGCGCTCGAAGGGCATGTGGTAGTGATGCAGCGTCACCGCGACGCGGCGCACGAATGGCGAGTCATATTGTCCAACCAGGATCATGCGCGAGATTATCGCGCGTCGGCAACCGCGATGTCGAGGGTTTTCCCGAGCACGGCAAAGGCCTTTTCGATCTTGGCAAGACTGGTTGCATGGTTGAGGTCGAGCAGCCGGTCGATTTCCTGCCGGTGCAGGTCCATCTTGCGCGCCAGATCGGCCTTGCGCACCCCGTCTTTCCACATCAGCTGGTAAAGCAGAACTTTGACGGCAGCTTGAATCGGCAGCGTCACCCGCGGATCGGAGGTTTTGCCCTTGGAAGGCGAGGGGATTTCACGGCGATAAGAGATCCGCGCTTCTATAGCTTCTTCAAATGCTCCAATGGCTCGCGAGAGCGCATCTTCTCTATCGTCGCCAAAAGTCGTCACTTCCGGAAAATCCGGCGACGTCACCAGAATTGTGCCCTCATCTTCTTTCAATCGAACGCGATAAGAGATCATTTCAATCCCAAGTCTTTCTTAATCTTCTCGACCAGACCCTTCTTCAAGTCCCTACCTTTCCCGTGGGCCGGAATCTGCGTGAAGCGTTCACCTCGAATGACGGTGATGTGTCCGCTTCCTCCTTTGTGCGTTTCAAACCGGCATCCGTGCTTTGCTAGCCAACGGCGGAACTCTGAATAGTTCATTGGAATTCTCCAAAAGACTCCAGTTAATTGCCATCGTCATTCTCCATCATTGCTGACCCGTGGGAGGCGGATGAGTTCACCCCGACGTCAGCTAGCATCTATTTCATCCAAAGGCTTAATTGAAGCATCCGCTCAACGATGTCAACAAAAATGTTGGCAAATCAACTGAGCCGCTCAAGCACCTTCTGGCGGTCGATCAGGGGCAGGAGTGCTGCGAGTTCCGGGCCGTGATCGAGGCCGGTCAGCGCCAGGCGGAGCGGCATGAACAGGGACTTGCCCTTGCGGTCCGTGGCGGCTTTCACCGCCTCGGTCCAGCTCTTCCAGGTGGTTGCGTCCCACGGTTCGGGCGGCAGGAGACTCGCCGCCGTGCCGATGAAGCTGCGATCTTCAGGCACCACAACGGGGCTGATTCCGTTTCTGACGATATCGAGCCAAATCTTTGAATCGGCTAGAGTTTCCAGATTGCCACGAACCGCGTTCCAGAACGCCTCGGAGGCCCCGCCGAGCCTGTCCCGCACCGCCTCGTAGGGCAGCATGTGCAGCAGCCTGGCATTGAGATGTTTGAGTTCCGCCTCGTCGAAGCGGGCGGGGGCGCGCGACAGCTTGGCGAGATCGAAGCCTTCGATCAGTTCGCGATAATCCGCACACGGATGAATGGACTCGGAGGTGCCGAGGAGTGCCGCATGGCTGACGACCGCCATGGCCTCGAGCCCCGCCTCGCGCATCGAGGCGATGGACAGCGAGCCGAGCCGCTTCGACAGGCCCTTGCCGTCGGCGCCGGTGAGCAGGCTGTGATGGGCGTAGGCGGGTGGCATTCCGCCCAGCGCCGCGGCGATCTCGATCTGCACGGCGGTATTGACCACATGGTCCTCGCCGCGGATCACATGGCTGATGGCGAAGTCGATGTCGTCGGCGACCGAAGGCAAGGTGTAGAGATAGGTGCCGTCCTCGCGCACCAGCACCGGATCGGAGAGGCTCGCGGTATCGATGTGCTGGGCGCCGCGGATCAGGTCGTGCCATTCGACCCGGCGGTGGTCGAGCTGGAAGCGCCAATGGGGCCGGCGGCCCTGGGCCTCCAGCGCGGCGCGTTCCTCATTGCTGAGTCTGAGGGCGGCGCGGTCGTAGACGGGCGGCAATCCGCGGGCGAGCTGGCGCTTGCGCCGCCGGTCGATCTCGTCGGCCGCCTCGTAGCAGGGATAAAGCCTTCCTGCCGCCTTGAGCTTCGCCACCGCTTCGCCATAGCGGACGAAGCGCTGCGACTGGTATTCGACCCGGTCCGGCTTGATGCCGAGCCAGTCGATATCCGCCGCGATGGCGCGCGCGAATTCATCGGTCGAGCGCGCCGTGTCGGTGTCGTCGTAGCGCAGCACGAACTGCCCGCCGGTCTTCCTGGCGAACAGCCAGTTGAGAATGGCGGTGCGGGCATTGCCGATATGAATGAGCCCGGTGGGCGAGGGCGCGAAGCGGACGCTGGTCATTCAGATGCCATCCCGGAAGCCGTTGGTGATCGGATAGCGCCGGTCGCGGCCGAAATTGCGCCGCGTGGTCTTGACGCCGGGGGCCGCCTGGCGGCGCTTGTATTCGGCGACATAGAGCATGTGCTGCACCCGCTTGACCAGCGCCTCCGCGTGGCCGCGCTTGACGATCTCGGCGACCGGCATTTCGTTCTCAACGAGGGAGGAGAGAATGTCGTCGAGCACCGCGTAGGGCGGCAGCGTGTCCTGGTCCGTCTGGTTCTCGCGCAGTTCCGCCGTCGGCGCCTTGGTGATGATGCGCTCCGGGATCACAAATCCTTGCGTGTTGCGCCACGCCGCCAGCCGATAGACTTCGGTCTTATAGACGTCTTTGATCGGGTTGTAGC
>JANMQB010000469.1:0-7238 GCA_031370155.1 Hyphomicrobiales bacterium
CATCGGCTATCCAGCCGGTGATCGGTCCACTGGCGAGATAGGCCGCCACGAGCCCTGCAAGCACGAGGATAACGACGAAACCGGTGGCGGCGGCCCAAGGCGGAAAGTTATAGCGGGCGAGCCGCCGGACAGTCGGCCGGAAAGTCAGCGCAATGAAAAAGGCGAAAACGACGGGTATCAGGAAGTCGCGCGCCAAATAGATCGCGGCGATGGCACCCAGGATCACGAGCGCGATCAGCGCCGTCCGCGATTGCTTGAGATAGGCGGCGGCATATTCATCCCGTCGTCCAGCCGCCATTTGTCTCTCCTGTAATGCCCCTCTGGCTGTCAGAGTTTGTCCAACAGGACCAGGATGACCACCACAAGTAAAATCAATCCAAGGCCGCCGGAAGGTCGATAACCCCAGCTCCTGCTGTAACCCCAACTGGGGAGCGCGCCGATCAGAACCAGAACAAGAATGATGAGTAGGATGGTGCCGAGCGTCATCTCCGCCTCCTGGCTTGTTTCGACCCATAATGGAACGTCCGGAAGTGCGGCTTGGTTCCAACGGAAAATCGGCGCCCAAGAGATGCCGCTAAGGCCTTAGCAAGCCTGATCCTGGACGTCGTCCATAGCGCCGGACGGGACCTGATCGGTGCCCAGAAGGGTTGCAAGTTTCGCGCGCGCGCGGCTCACCCGGCTCTTGACCGTTCCAAGGGCGGCGCCGCAGATTTCGGCCACTTCCTGATATGAAAAGCCTAAGGCGCCCACCAGAATGATGGCCTCGCGCTGATCGTCCGGCAGTTGCGCAAGCGCGATGCGCATGTCCACCATGTCGAGATGGCCTTCCTGTTCGCCCGCAGTTGCGAGCTTGCTGGAATATGTCCCGTCGGCATCCTCGACCTCGCGGCGGCGCTTGCGCAGCTGGCTGTAGAATTCGTTGCGGAGAATGGTGTAGAGCCAGGCCCTGAAATTGGTGCCAGCCGCGAAACTTTCCTTGTATTTCCATGCCTTCATGAGGGTTTCCTGGACCAGATCGTCGGCCTGATCCGAGCGCGCCGCCAGCGACATGGCGAAGGCCCGCAAGCCGGGGATCGCGGCCACCAGGTGGTCGCGGAATTCGTCGGCCGTCGTCATCCCGATGGCGTCTCCCACTGGATCGACCGCAGCCAAATTTAATTCTCCTTCTTGGGGGAGGTCTTTGAATCGAGCTGGTTCAGCAATTCCAGAAAGCGGTCGGGCACCGGCTGTTTCGCGACCTCGTCGAAATAGTCGCGCAGCCGCCTGCCGATCATGTCGTAAACGGGCGGCTTGCCGCTGGTGACTGTTGCTGACCTCGTCGGCTCGATCATAGTCTCTCTCTTCGCCCGTTTTTTCTTGTCTTCTGCGTCGTCCATGGATCACCTAGCTTCGGCCTGCCCCTGAAATGCCGCTGCGCTGCGAGTAAACGCTAGTGTTGCAGTACCATCTAAATGCCAGTAAGGGTGAGTGGTTCCGTCGGCTTGGAATATTTTTTTGCCTCAGCCGGGAACGGTTT
The DNA here is from genome assembly GCA_031370155.1 of Hyphomicrobiales bacterium. Classification (GTDB taxonomy): domain Bacteria; phylum Pseudomonadota; class Alphaproteobacteria; order Rhizobiales; family Aestuariivirgaceae; genus Aestuariivirga. The sequence goes on from JANMQB010000469.1 coordinate 1,517, forward strand.
ATTTTCGAGAACGTTGAGTTGTTCAGGATGCGCCCGGACTATAACCAGGCTAAGAGGGAACGGCATGGGTCTTGCTGACAGCATCTCGTCACATCTGCCCTATCTGCGGCGCTTTTCGCGCGCATTGACTGGTACCCAGCAGGCTGGCGATGCCTATGTGGCGGCCCTCCTGGAGGCGCTGATCGCCGACCCAAGCAGCATTGACGCATCGTCAGAAATCCGGGTTTCACTCTACCGCATGTATTGCCGCCTGTGGGAGTCGATCTCGCTCAATCTCAAGGCGACGCCGGGCGGCTCCGAGACTATTGCCAACCCCCCGCAGTGGGCCGCTTTGGCGCAGCACCGGCTGTCGACGATCCCGCCCCGGGCCCGCGAGGCCTTCCTGCTGATGGCCATCGAAGGCTTCTCGACCAAGAACATAGCCACGATCCTCGAGCGCGACGAGGCCGCCGTCGCAACCTTGATCGACGAGGCCGCCAAGGCCATCGTCGATCAGGTGGCGACCGCCGTGATGATCATCGAGGACGAGCCGATCATCGCCATGGATATCGAAACAATTCTTGAAAACCTCGGCCACACGGTCACCGGGGTGGCGCGCACCCATCGCCAGGCCCTGCAGCTTGCCGGGCAGAAACGGCCGGGCCTGATCCTGGCCGATATCCAGCTGGCCGACGGAAGTTCGGGCATCGACGCGGTCAACCAGATCCTGACCTCCTACCAGGTGCCGGTCATCTTCATCACGTCGTTTCCCGAGCGGCTTCTGACCGGCGAACGGCCGGAACCCGCCTTCCTCATCACCAAGCCGTTCACCCCGGAAATGGTCAAGGCGGTGGTCAGCCAGGCGCTGTTCTTCGACACCAAGGCCCAGGCCGCGGCCTGAGCGGCGTCCCGGCGGAACCACACCGGTAGTCTGCGCGTTAACCCATACAGGGAGACTCAACATGATACGATTTGTCAGCTTGGTGGTCTTGGCTGCGCTCGCATTGTGGGCGGCGCTGGGAGGTGTAACAGGAATATTCGGCGGCGTCGTACTGCTCGCCGTGTGCGTCGCCAGCTTCGGATTATTCGTGGCGCTGTGCACTGAATTGTTGGGTGAGAATTGAGCACGTATGCGGAACCGGTCCCTGCCTTGCGCCGTTAAGGGTTGAGACGCGGGCCGTTGATGCCCGCCATCGCCAATCCAAGGAGAGTGCCATGAACTGGGATCGTGTCGAAGGTAACTGGAAAGAATTCAAGGGCAAGGCCAAGCAGAAGTGGGGCAATCTCACCGACGACGACCTCACCGCCATTCAGGGCAGGCGCGAAGAACTCGAGGGCCGGCTGCAGAAACGCTACGGCTACGCCAAGGACAAGGTGCGCCAGGAGATCGACACCTGGCTCGACGGCATCTGATATGTACACGGCAAAAGACTATGACAGGGCCCTGATCGCACCGGAACAGGTGTTCAAATCGCCCATGGACATCGTCACCACGGAATCGATGACCCCCGCACAGAAGCTGAAAATCCTCAAGCACTGGGAAGCCAACGCCCTTGATCTCCAGGTCGCCACCGAGGAAAGCATGACGGGACCGGAAAATTCGCGGCTCGGCGAAATCAGGAAAGCCATCAACATGCTCTGTGAAATCGAGGAGCTCGACGAGCGTAGCGTAAGTTAGTCGGTCGAGCCCTTGCAAACGCGGGAGTCAGGCGACAGCCTGGCTCCCGTGGCTGTTTGCCGCGGCGAATTCCTCGACTGGCCGGTCATCGAATACGAGATCGACGGACGTGGTGCCGCCGGTGTCGTGAAGATCTACCAGATATTCGGCCGGCGAAATCTGCCGTACATGGAGAGTCGACGACGGCATCTTCTGTCCAATCCGCGTAACAGTAATCTCGTATCGGGTGGAGCCGTATTTCAGCGACACCTGGAAATTGTTCCAGGCCGCCGGAATGCATGGCTTGACCCTGAGCTTGCTGCCTTCGCGGACGATGCCGAGGATCGCTTCGAGCCCGGCTCGGTACATCCAGCCGGCCGCACCCGTATACCATGTCCAGCCGCCGCGGCCGGCATGGGGCGGCATGGAATAGACATCGGCGGCGATCACATAGGGCTCGACCTTGTAGCGGCGGACCTCGGCCTCGTTGCGCGCGTGGTTCACCGGATTGATGAGCGCGAAAAGACTTGCAGCCCTTTCCGCCTGTCCAAGCTTTGCGTGGGCGAAGATCGACCAGATAGCGCCGTGAGTGTATTGGCCGCCATTCTCGCGAATGCCCGGCGGATAGGCCTTGATGTAACCGGGGTCGGGAAAGGACGTGTCGAAAGGTGGCGTGAACAGCATGGCGACGCCCTCGGCGGGCCTCACCAAGTGGCGATAGGCCTCCTCCATTGCCGCGGTCCCCCGCTCGGGTCTGGAGGCGCCGGAGATCACAGCCCAGGATTGGGCGATGGCATCGATCCGGCACTCGGCGTTTTGGGCGGAGCCCAAGGGTGTGCCGTCGTCAAAATAGCCGCGGCGATACCAGTTGCCGTCCCAGCCATGCTCATCGAGTGCCTGCTGCAGGCTCGCCATGCGCTTGCGCCAGGTTGCGGCGCGCTTGCGATCGCCGCGCGCCATTGCCACGGGTTCGAAAGCCTTGAGCGTTGCGAACAGGAACCAGCCGAGCCAGACGCTCTCGCCCCTGCCCTGCTCGCCGACGCGGTTCATGCCGTCGTTCCAGTCTCCGGTGCCGATGAGCGGAAGCCCGTGGGAACCGGCGGGAAGATTGCGTTCGAGTGCCAAGGCGCAATGCGCATAGAGCGTTGCCGCCTGCTCCGGGACCGTGGGCTGGTAGAAGGCGTCGTGTTCACCGGCTTCGAGCTCGCGCCCCTCGAGGAAGGGCACGGTTTCATCGAGGATCGCGGTGTCGCCCGTCGTCTTGATGTAGTGGAGCGCGCAATAGACGAGCCACACGGTATCGTCGCTGATGCGCGTGCGAATCCCCATGCCGCTCGCGGGCAGCCACCAGTGTTGGACGTCGCCCTCAACGAACTGCCGTGCCGCCGCGCGCAGGATATGTTCGCGGGCAATTTCCGGCCGTATGCCCGCAAGCGCCATGCAATCCTGCAGCTGATCGCGGAAACCGTAGGCGCCGCTCGCCTGATAGCAGCCCGAACGCGCCCACATGCGGCAGGCCAGCGTCTGATAGAGCAGCCAGCCGTTGAGCATGATGTTGAAAGCGGGGTCGGGAGTCCTGACTTTCACGGCGCCGAGCGTATCGGACCAGTAACTCTTGACCTCGGACAAGACCGCGTCGAGATCGGTTTTACGATAGCGCTCGATCAACTGCCGCGCCTCGCCATCGTTGGCGGCAGCGCCGAGAAGGACCGTCACTTCGACCGGCCGATCCGCCGTTACCGTGATCTTTTGTTGCAGCGCCGCGCATGGATCTAGGCCGCCGCCGGTACGGTTCGACAACTCTCCAACCGCCGCAAGCGCCCGGGGAGACGCGAGGCTTCCAAAGGCGCCGAGAAACTCCCGGCGGTCACCGGTCCAGCTTGTCTGACGGCCGCAGAGGTCCGCGAAGACCACGCGCTCGCCGAAGTCGGGGTTCCAGCGATTGCGCACGAACATCGCGCCCGTTCCGCTGTCGATCTCCGTGGTGACGAAAGGAGCCGAGGTGGCGCGCAACGCACCCAGCACAAGCTCCGCATAAAAGGTGACGGAGAGCCGGCGCGGCATGGCGGAGTCCGCCACGATGCGCAACCGCCCGATCTTGACCGAGTCGGTCATCGGCACGAATTCCAGAAACTCCATTCGGAGACCGGCATGCTCCGCTTCGAAAACCGTGTAGCCGAAACCATGACGGGTCCGGAAACTGCCTTCGCCATGCCGCAGCGGTGCGACGCAGGGTCCGGTCACCACGCCGCTTCGGTCGTCGCGCACATAAACCGCCTCGCTCGACCGGTTGCTCACCGGATCGTTGGCCCAGCCAGTGATCTGGTTTTCGCGGCTGTTGCCCACCCACGTATAGCCAGCGCCATCGGCCGCGCAGTGTGTTCCGAAGGAAGGATTGGCGATGACGTTGATCCAGGGCGCCGGCGTGGGTTTCCGTGGATCGTGATGGATTATATATTCGCCGCGCTTTTCGTCGAAACCGCCATAACCGTTGAAGAAGGAAAGATTATTCACCGCCTCAGGAACGGCTTTGGCATATGACACAGTGGCCGTCCGGCGGCCGCGCGGCTTCACCGGTGCGGCGGCGGGGCCAGTCGTGCGCACCCGCGCCATTTGGCTCGCGAGGCTTCCAGCGTGGGCGTTCAACACCACGCGCGCCACGGCGGGCAGCATGGCGAGCGTTTCCTGCGACAGCAGGTCGGCTCGAAGCGCAAAGATTTGCCCCACGCCGCTCTCGGCGTCGCGCTTCGCGTCCACCCGCGTCTTGCGGACCAGATCCTCGATCGCCGCCTGAAGATCCTGCATGTATGAAGTACGGCGGTCGTTGAGGATGACGAGGTCGACAGCCAGCCGTTTGGCGCTCCAATACTCGTGGCCGCGCAGAAGCTGACGGATGACGTCGAGATCCTCGACGGCATCGATGCGCACCAGGAGAATCGGCTTGGTGCCGGAAATCCCCTGCGGCCACAGAGTCGATTGGGCGCGGATGCCCGACTGCAATATGTGAGAGGCGGGGCGCATCGCATTGGTCGAATAGATCAGATAGCCGGCGAGGCGTTGGAAGAGGTTCGCGTCCCCGGCATCGATCGACAGATGCCGAAACTGGATTCGCGAATGGGTCCAGGCGAGAATTGTCGCACGTTCATATGCTGCCTGCTGCCGGTGCCGGTCGACGAGATCGAGAACTGCCTCGCGGGTTTCCGCCACCATCGTCCAAATGGTGCAGTAGGCTTGCTGGCCGGGCGGGATGCGCAGACGGCGGCGCAGCGCGAAGACCGGATCGAGCACCGGGCCCGTGGTCTTGGACAAGGGCGCGCCGTCGGTCATGGCCGCCGCCGTCCGGATGTCGTTGCCGGCCCCGATGAAATGCGCTCTGCCGGTTTCAAATTCGAGTTTTCCCAGCGGCGTGCCCTGCACGAGCATGAACTGCGCCACCCAGATTTGCGGATCGGCCGGAGATCGCCTGCGCCGCGTGGCCAGGAGCGCTCCCAGCTCTTCCACAAATTCGGTCTCGACGAACATCTTGGAGAAGGCCGGATGCGCGGCATCCGCGGCGGAAGGCGCCAGCGCCAGCTCCATGTAGGTGGTCACCTCGACGACGCGCGCGGCAATTCCCGAATTGACGACGCTCACCCGCCGCGCTTCGGCATTGTCCTCGGTCGAGACCACGCATTCGAGCGACGTGGTGAATGCCCCGTCGGTACGGCGGATTTCCACTTTCTCCTCGGCAAACTCGGCGCTGTAGGCATCGGGCTCGGCGATGGCCGGCATATGGCCGGCCGTCCAGGTGTCTCCGGTTCCCACGTCGCGCAGGAAGACGAACCCGCCCCAATCGTCGCTGGTCGCGTCCTCGCGCCAGCGGGTGACCGCCAGATCGCGCCAGCGGCTGTAGCCCCCACCAGCGCTGCTGATGACGACGTGATAACGGCCGTTCGACAGCAGATGAACCTCGGGCGCCGGCAAGGTGGGATTGGTGAAGACGCGCATGACCGGTTCGCCATCGCCGGCGAAGGCCCGCGTTTCCTCCAGTTTCAAATCTTCGGTCAGCACGCTCGGCGCCGCCTTCGGGACGCGTTCCTGCAAGAG
>JANMQB010000367.1:0-1764 GCA_031370155.1 Hyphomicrobiales bacterium
CCGATGCGGCCCGTGCGGGCCGCGTTCTGGATGGCTTCCACCGCCTTGTCGACGAATTCGTCGGCCATCACCACTTCGATTTTCACCTTGGGCAGGAAATCGACGACGTATTCGGCGCCGCGATAGAGCTCGGTGTGGCCCTTCTGGCGGCCGAAGCCCTTGGCCTCGGTGACGGTGATACCCTGGAGGCCCACTTCCTGCAGCGCCTCTTTGACTTCATCGAGCTTGAACGGCTTGATGATGGCTTCGATCTTTTTCATGTCGGGGACTGCCTTGTCTTGTTGCGTGGCGCGCTTGCACGGCCCGTGCCAGGCGGGACATCTATCGATATCAATGTCTTATGAAGCATTTGCGCGGTATCTGGCAATGCTAAAGACAAAAAATAGGCAAACTGCAAGTTAGTTAGGCACCACCTAGCGGCGTGAAGGAGCGATAGCTGCAATGGGCGCCGCGAATACGGCATGTGCGGCGAGATCGACGGGCCGATGCTTGATCTTGTCCGAAGGCGGATAGGCTCCGGTATGATTGTCCCCCTTCCAATTCCCGGACGGACGGACCGGTCGACGCTCGAAACCCCCGCCGCAATTGGGACAGACATTCTGCAGAGGTTCTTTGGCGCAGGCCGCGCAGAAGGTGCATTCGAAGGAGCAGATCATCGCGTCTTCGGCATCGGGCGGCAGCGGCTTGTTGCAGTTCTCGCAGGTGGGGCGAAGTTCAAGCATGGGGCCTCCGGAGATTTGCATAAATCCTGCCTACACGTCATCGGTATCGCCAGCGCCAATTTCACGTGGAACCTGCAGACCGCATCACGTCTTCAGATGCTTGATCAGTTCCGCCAGCTCCTTCGAGCGTATCTCATCGAGTTTCTCGTGCAGCGCCATGATCTCGATTTCGGCCTTGAGATTCACCTCGTAGTCGTGGGTGGCCTGCAGCCGGTCCTTCGCTGCGAGCCGGTTCTGCGACATCATGATGATCGGCGCCTGCACGGCGGCGACAAGCGACAGGAACAGGTTGAGGAGGATATAGGGGTAGGGATCGAAGGCTTCGCCCGACCTCGCGAGAATGACCGAATTGAGGACGATCCATGACGCCAGCGCGGCACCGAAGATGATAAGGAAGGTCCAGGAGCCGCCGAAGGAAGCCACGCGGTCGGCCAGCCAGCCGCCGAAGCGCTGTTCCGCTTCGTAGTCCGTGTTGATGTTGCGCGACACGGCGAGACGCTTTGCCACGCGTTCGATCACATGGCGCTCGCGCGGCGGCATGTCCTCGTAGCCCATGTCGAGAATGCGTTGGGCCAAGAGCTTGACCGCTTCATTGGGTTGAGTCGTCATGGGGCCTCCTTCCATCCGCGCATCGGCTACCTCTTCGCGCAAACCGCACTTTTTGCAAGCCATTGGCGCGAGGCCTGTGGGGCGATTATGCTGCGGCCATGAATGAACTCCTCACCCCCGCCGAAATGTACCGCGCCGATGCCTTGGCCGTGGCATCGGGTGTTCCGTCGCTGGTGCTGATGGAAAATGCCGGCCGCGCCGTGGCCGAGGAAATCGTCCGCCGCTATGGCGCGCGGGCCACGCTTGTTTTCTGCGGGCCCGGCAACAATGGCGGCGATGGTTTCGTGGTGGCGCGTTACCTCAAGCGCTGGGGCTGGCAGGTTGCGGTGGCAGTGACGGGCGATGGCGCGCAGCTCAAGGGCGATGCGGCGGCCATGGCGGCGAAATGGCAGGAGCCGGTTGCGGGGCTTTCCCAATTCCTCACCCTGAGGAG
>JANMQB010000477.1:0-1949 GCA_031370155.1 Hyphomicrobiales bacterium
ACCCTGATTGGCGAGGAATTCGCCGGCGACGGCGGCATCGTGCTGAAGGACCCGCGGGTGAGCAGGCTCGGCAGCTTGTGGATCGAAGCGCTGCAGGCAGCAGGCATGGCACCTCTCTTCGTCATCGCCTGCCGCAATCCCCTCGATGTCTGGGGCTCGCTGGCGGAGCGCAATGGATTCGGGCTCGATCACGCAGTCGAGCTTTGGCTTAGCCACACGCTGGAAGCCGAGCTGGCAAGCCGTGGCGTACCGCGGAGTCTCATCCATTATGAGGACTTGGTGGCCGGGCCGCGCGCGGCACTCGACGGGATGTTTGCCGGTATCGGCCTTGCGGCGGATTGGACAGATGAACGCGCGCGGAACATCGAGGGCTTCATCAGCAGCAATCATCGCCATTTCCATTCCGACGCGGCGGCATTTTTCGATCACCCCGGCATCGGCGCGGAGGCGAAGAGGGTCTATGAGCGCATGCTGGACGCCGGGGCACTGCAGGACCACGCTTTCTTCGATGCGGCGCGGCGGCGCTGGAGGGACCGCTGGAACCAGGAAAGCCCCGGCGGCGGGCCGTCGCGGCATGGGCTGGCGCGGGCCGAGACATTTCTGCTGCGGAGCCTCGCTTCAGCCGAGGACGGCCACCTCGCAGAAGCCGTGGAGGCGGCCAGACGGGCCGCCGCAATGGCGCCGGGCAATGCGCAGTATCATGCCCATCTCGGCGGACTGCTGACGAAAACCGGAGACCTTAGCGGCGCCGAAGCGGCAATCCGCGAGGCCATCGGCCTCGATGCGGAGCGCGCCGGCTTTCACCACACGCTCGGCCATGTTCTGCTCAAGGCTGGACGCATCGACGAAGCGGTCGCGGCACAGCGCCGGGCCACCCTACTCGACGGCAGCGATCCGCGCTACCGCGCAGCACTCGGCACTCTCCTCAAGCGGCGGCCGTCATGAATGCTCGCGGATGATCGCCACGATCAACGCGACGATGAAATAGAACATCAGCAAGACCATGGCGGCGGTGCCGATGATGAAGACCCGGTTGGGGAATTCCGAGGCATCGGCGAGCGTCGGCTGGGTCACCACGACGAGAAACTTCAGGCGGCGGATGGCTTCCATGCGGGCCTGCTCGAGCAGGGCGAGGTTCGACTTGTAGATGTTGGTGACAAATTCGAGATTGAGCAGGATGGCCCGGTTTTGCGCATCAAGTTCATTGAGCGCGCCGCTGGAGCCGCCCGACAAGCGGTCCTTCTCGCGCGAGATCTGCGCCTCGATCGAGGCGATCTCCGATTTCAGGTTCTGGATGGCGGGCGCGGTTTCGGCGAGTTCCCGCATGCGCACTTCGAGCTCGGCCCGCTTTACGCTCAGCTGCTTCTCGAGAGAGGTGATGTTTGCCATGACCATCGAGGCCTCGGATTCGGTGGTGAGGAGCCGGTTCGCCTGCTGGAACCTGAGCAGCTCCTCCTTGACCTCCTTGAGGCGCTGCTCGGAAATGGTCAGTTGTTTCTCGAAGAACAGCGTCTGGTCGGCGGTGACGCGGGCGTTCAGCTTGTCGATGAATTCCTGGCTGCGGGCGAGAATGGCGTTGAGCACGGACTGGGCAAAGTCGCGGTCGAAAGCCTCGACATGCAGGCGGATGATCTGCGCCTCGGTATCGAATTCGACGGTGAGATAGTCGAGTAGGTAATCGTGGGAGTCCTCGGTCGAAGCATCCGGCGCCAGACGCGACAGCCAGTCGATTGAGGCTTGCGAATAATGCTCGCGCAGTTTCAGCGCCGCGTCGAGATATTTGAGCATGTCGATCGACAGGATGAATTCCTGGACCACGAGCGCGTCCTTGCCGGTCGAGGTTGACGGCAGCCCAAGGACGGAAAGATCGAGTGAGGGTGCCTGGCTCTGCTCCTGGGTGATGATGATGGAGCTGTCACTGTGGTACCGGTCGGTGGCCAGGAACACGG
>JANMQB010000395.1:0-2992 GCA_031370155.1 Hyphomicrobiales bacterium
AAGGTATTGGTATCGAGTATGGCCGGATCGGCGGGTGCATGGAGAAGCTGCAGGGTCTGGGCCAGGAACTCGACTTCGACCAGGCCGCCCCGTACCTGCTTGATGTCCCATATTCCGGCCCGGCCAAGTTCCCTGAGCATCAGGCGGCGCATGTCGAGAACGTCGGCGCGGGTGCGCTCGGCATCGCGCGGCACGCACAGGGCGGCATGGATCGCACCGGTCAGTTCACTTGCCAGGCTTTGATCGCCGCAAACCACTCGGGCTCGCGTCAAGGCGAGCTTCTCCCAGGTCCACGCCGATTCCCGGTGATAGCCGCGGAAGCTTTCGAGGCTGGCCGCCACCGGCCCCTTGCTGCCGGAGGGCCGGAGCCGCATGTCGACATCGTAAAGCGTGCCTTCGGCGGTGGGCGCGGTCAGCGCGGCAATCAGGCGCTGGGTCTGGCGAGCGTAATACTGATTGACGCTCAGGGGACGGACCCCTGCGGACATTTCCATGCCTTTGGCGCAATCATAGACGAGGATCAGGTCGAGGTCGGAAGCCGCCGTCATCTCGCGGCCGCCAAGTTTACCCATGGCGATCACGGCACTTCGGCCGCCGGGAACGATCCCATGCCGGGCGGCGATATCGGCGGCGACAGCGTCATGCAGGCAGCCGAGCAACGGACCGGCGAGATTGGAAAAGGCGATGCCCGCATCCGCGGCACTCACGGTTTCGGACAAGACCCTGACGCCGATCCGGAAAGCCTGTTCCTTGCCGACGATCCGGGCGCGGTCCACCGCCTCATCGAGCGGAGTGTCGGGCGGAATGGTCGCGGCAATGGTCCGGGCCAAATCGGCCGCCGTGGGCAACGCGCCGAAAAAATCCCGCTCCAGCACCGCATCAAGAACCTTGGGCCTGCGGCTCAATTGTTCGGCAAGCCGGGGCGCGGTGCCGAGAATGGTGGCAATCAGATCGAGGAGGCGCGGGTTTGCCTTGAGCAGCGAGAAGAGCTGCACGCCGGCGGGCAATCCGCCGAGAAAGCGGTCGAAGGCGAGGAAGGCCTGGTCGGCATCGCCGGTGGCGGCGAGCGCCTTCAACAGGGCCGGCATCAGTTCGGTCAAGAGTTCCTTGGCACGGCTTGAGCGGGTTGCCGCATAGCGGCCGAAATGCCAGCCGCGGATCGTCGCCGAGATTTCGCTCGCCTGCCGGAAGCCCATCCCAGTCAGGGTTGCAAGCGTCTCGGGATCGTCCTCGCCGCCGGTGAAGACGAGGCTTCCCGCCTCGGTGCCGAGTGCTGCGGCATTCTCGAAGAGGGCCGCATAATGGCCCTGCACGCATTCGAAGGTGGCGCGCAGGCGGGCTTCGAATGCGGCGCTGGATTCGAATCCCGAAAACCGCGCCAGGCTCTCGAAAGCCACGGGATCGTCGGGCAGGCTGTGGGTCTGCTCGTCGTTCACCATTTGCACGCGGTGTTCGACCATGCGCAGGAAGCGGTAGGCGCGCTTCAGCTCATCCGCTGTCGCGACTGCGATCCATTGGGCTTCGGCCAGCGCATCGAGCATGGCGAGCGTGCCGCGGCCGCGTAGCTTCGGATTGCGGCCGCCGGCGATCAATTGCTGGGTCTGCACGAAGAATTCGATCTCGCGGATGCCGCCGCGGCCGAGTTTGATATTGTGGCCCATGACGGCGATGGAGCCGTGGCCCTTGACCGCGTGAATCTGGCGCTTCAATGACTGGACGTCGGCGATTGCCGCGAAATCCAGATACTTCCGCCAGATATAGGGCTTGAGACGGTCGAGGAATTCCGCGCCAAGCGCCAGATCGCCGGCCGCGGGCCTGGCCTTGATCATCGCGGCGCGTTCCCAGTTCTGGCCCATGTTCTCGTAATAGATGGCGGCAGCCTCGATGGAGATCGCAACTTGCGTGGCGCGCGGATCGGGCCTGAGTCTGAGATCGACGCGGAAGGCATAGCCGTCCTCGGTCACGTCCTGCAGCAGTCCCACCAGCCGCTTGGTCAGGCGCACGAAAAACACGGCGGGTTCGACGCCCGCCGCGAGGATCGCCGCTTCGGGTTCGTAGAGGATGATCAGGTCGATATCGCTGGAATAGTTGAGTTCAAGTGCGCCGTGCTTGCCCATGGCCAGCACCACATAGCCGCTGTCTCTGCCGGGATTTGCCTCGTCCGAAAGTGACAGCTTTCCGGCGCGCGCGCCTTCCCGCAGGAGCCAGTCGAGTGCCGCATTGAGGGCGGCATCGGCAAAGCGGGTAAGCGCCGCCGTCACTTCATCGACAGTCCACACTCCGGCAAGATCCGCCGCCGCGATCATCAGCGCCGCGCGGGCGCGCGTCTGCCGCAGTGAACGCTGCAAGTCGACCTGGCTTTCAAGCCTGCTTGCCGCCGCCAGCGCGGTGACAAGCTGGTCCATCAGAGGGCCCGGTTCTTCCGCCAATACCCGCGCAGCGAAGTCCGCGTCGATCAGCATCAGATGGCGGAGAAACGGCGAGCCTCCGGCCATGGCGCCGGCCAGCGCCCTCTGCTCCGCGTCGGCCGGAACCAGCGAAGTCTTCTCCCAGAACAGCGCCACCGCCGCCGGATCGGCGGGCTGGGGCAGGCATCGGCGCTGGCTTGCTTCATCTCCCGGCATCGGCCGGTTCTAGCCGCTCGCGGCAAGGCGCGGAAGCACCAGTCTGGCGCGCAGGCCCGGCGCGTTGTCCTCGAGAACCAGCCTGCCGCCGTGCAGCTTCATGACGCCGGCCACAAGGCTGAGCCCCAGGCCGTTGCCGGGTTTCGAGCGGCTGGAGTCCAGCCGCACGAAGCGCTCGATCGCCCGCTCCCGATCGGCGGGCGGAATGCCGAGCCCGCGATCCGACACGGCAATAACGACGTTGCCGCCATCGATGGCTCCGGTCATGGCGATTTGCGGCGCGGTTCCTTCGGCGGCACCATATTTCAAGGCATTGTCGACGAGGTTGCTCACCGCCTGAGACAGGAGCTGCCGGTCGGCAAGGACGT
>JANMQB010000414.1:0-2278 GCA_031370155.1 Hyphomicrobiales bacterium
GGATTTTGGCCAGCCGCCGGCCCTTGAGCGGCAGGCGCTTTCAGCACCTCGGTGCCGCTCATAGGAGCAGGCTGGGCGGGAAGCGCTGCAAGAACGGCCTCCAGCTTCTTCAGGGCTTCGAGAATGCGGTGGATTTCGGCCGTCCGCTGGCGCTTGTCGCGCTGCTCAAGAAACCAGCGGCCGCGCGGGGTTTCCATGACCGCCCGCTCGATCACTTCGTAGTCCTCAGGTCCGAACCCGGGGTTCCGGTCCGTGATGGCACTCGCCATACGCATACTCCACACACAGGTCTGCGCACGCCGCAGATGTCCCAGGCGGCCAATATTGTGGAAACTGGTGAATCTTTGGTTTAGACCGCCGGTCCTGCCACGAGACCTAGATGCCCGCCCGGACTTTCAGCCTGCAACTTTCGCTGTTCAACGTGTTCCTGTTCCTCGGCATGGGGGTGCAGCTGCCGTTCCTGCCGCTGTGGTTGCAATACAAGGGCCTCGCTGCCGGCGAGATCGGCATTGTCATCGCCGCCATGACCGCCATCCGCGTCGTCGCGGCACCCTTGGGCGCCTTCATCGCCGACCGGTACGGCAACCGCCGCCGGGTGATTGCGGTCTCGGCACTGGTCAGTTTCGCCGGCTACATCGTCATGGCCAATGCCGGAGGCCTGTGGGCGATCCTCGCGGCGGCGGTCATGGCTTCGGCCTTCTATGCGCCGGTGGGACCACTGGCGGAGGCGCTGGCGGTCGAGGGCAGTGCTGCCCACGGCCTCGTCTATGGGCGGATCAGGCTGTGGGCGTCGCTGAGCTTTCTCCTGGGAAGTCTTGTCTCCGGCGCACTGCTCGAGACGGTGCCGATTGGTTCGGTCATCCATCTCATTGCCGGCGCCCAGGGGCTTCTCGCCATCGCCGCCGCGCTTCTGCTTCCGGCGGACCCGGCGCAACATCGCCAGCAGGAGAGCCGGTTGGGAGCAGTCGATGCGATAACACTCGTTGCCACCGGCAGCTTCGCCCTGTTCATCGTTGCCGTCAGCGTGGGCCAGGCGAGCCACGGTCTGTTCTACGGCTTCGGCTCGGTGCATTGGGATCATCTCGGTTACGGCAAGCTGATGATCGGAACCTTGTGGGCCACGGCCGTGATGACGGAAGTGGTGCTCTTTGCCTTCTCCGCCCGACCGGTGGCCCGCTACAGCGCCGCTACGCTGATTGCGGCGGGCGTTGCCGGCGGCCTGTTGCGCTGGACGATCATGGGTTTCGATCCGCCAACCTGGCTGCTGTTTCCGGCGCAGGCGCTGCATGCCGCCTCGTTTGCACTCACCCATCTCGGCACCATGCATTTCATTCAGGACAAGGTTCCGGCGGGGTTGCGCAATACGGCACAGGGTATCTATGCGGCGGTGTCCGGCGGCATCGTCATGTCCAGTATCGTCTGGCTGTCGGGGCCGCTCTATGGCGCCTATGGCGGGGCCGCCTATTTCTTCATGGCCGGGTTCTCGGCTGTGGCGCTTGCACTGGCCTTGCGGCTGCAGCGGCTCAGCCCCAAAGCGCCGGCGGCGACGGTTGCATGAGACTGCCGTCATAGGCGATGCCGGGATGGCGGTCGCGCGCCAGCAGCAAAGGCCCGTCGAGATCGATATAGTCCGCATACTGAGCAACCAGCATGGCCGGCGCCATGGCCAGCGAGGTTGCCAGCATGCAGCCGACCATGATTTTCAACCCGTTCGCCCGGGCGGCGCGGGCGAGCGCCAAGGCTTCGGTCAGGCCGCCTGCCTTGTCGAGCTTGATGTTGACGGCATCGTACTTACCGATGAGACTTGCGAGACTATCGCGGCCATGGGCCGATTCATCGGCGCAGATGGCCAGCGGGCTGGCGAGGCCACGGAGAATTTCATCTTGGTCCGCGGGCAGGGGCTGCTCCACCAGCTCGACGCGCGCTTCGGCACAGGCTTGCAGCAGGGCGGGCAGGGCCGCGGCGGTCCAGCCCTCATTGGCATCGACGATGAGGCGGCTTTGAGGTGCTGCCTGCCGCACCGCCCCCAGGCGATCGGCATCGCCGTTACCGCCGAGCTTCACTTTGAGCAGCGGCCGGTGGGCGGCGCGCGCAGCCGCCGCAGCCATTCTCTCCGGCGCATCGAGGCTCAGCGTGTAGGCGGTGAGGAGCGGCTGCGGCGGCGCGAGGCCGGCAAGCCGCCACACCGGCTTTCCGGTCCGTTTCGCTTCGAGGTCCCAGAGGGCGCAATCCAGCGCATTGCGGGCGGCGTGCAAGGCGAGCAGGCGGGGAACGTCCC
>JANMQB010000432.1:0-6412 GCA_031370155.1 Hyphomicrobiales bacterium
GCATCCGCGCCAGGCCTTCAGCCACGCACCGCCGCGCCAGATGCTTCAGCAGTGCCTTGCCGATGCCCCGCCCGCGCATCGCTGGTTCGACGAAAAGGTCTTCGAGATAGAGTCCGGCTTTCCCCTTGAAGGTCGAGAAATTGTAGAACCACAGGGCGAAGCCCGCCGGCTCCCCGTTCCACCAGGCGATGTCGCAATGGCAGCGCGGCGAAGGCCCGAACAGCGCTCGGTCAATGTCGGCTTCCGCCGCCTCGACCTCATGCGACAGCTTTTCATAGTCCGCGAGCTTGCGGATGAAATCGAGAACGAGTGCGGCTTCGCCGGGCTCAGCCGGCCTGATCGAAACACTCATGACTGCATCGATCCGAAGATCACGAAGGAATAGATGGCATTCCACGCCGCATGGCAGGCGATCGTCACCCACAGACTGCCGAAACGGACGAGCAGAAATCCGAAGGCAAGCCCCATCATGAAGATGAGGCCGACCGACAGCCAGGGTTCGGTGGCATGAAGCAGCGCCCAGATCGCCGAGGTGATCAGGGTGGCGCCCACGGCACCGATCCGCGTCCGCGACAGCGCGGCGAATAATTGCCCGCGGAACACCACTTCCTCGGCCAACGGCGCGCCGATGCCGACCGACAGGAGCACCAGCGCGAAGAGCCTCGGCTCGTTGGCGATGTCGAACATTGCCTCCTTGACGAGACCGGCCGAACCCGTTTCCGGCGACTGTCCGTCGGGGCCCGGCGTATATTGGGCGAGATCGATTCCGAATACCGTCACGATGACGGCGATGGCGGTGTAGAGGGTCAGGAGAAATCCGCCCACCACGCCAATCCAACCGAGCCAGCCGAGCGACGGCAGGCGCAGCGCCAGCACTTCCGCCGGCCGGCCGGCCTTCAGGCGCGCCAGGAACCACGCCGCGGCCACGGTGACGACGGCCGCGGGCAACAGGGCCACCAGCGCCGCCTTCATCAATTGGTGCACATCGCGGCCACCGCCCCAGGAGGAACTTATCAGCCAGCCGAAGACGATGGGCAGAATGACATAGATCGCCACCAGCAGAAACGCGATGCCGAGAGCCACGATCAGGCCCGGCGGATTGCTCGGCCGGTACAGCCGCGCGGCGAAACCGCTGCGAAAATCCGGACCCAATGCCGCCATTTCTCAGACCGCCACCGGCGCCGCGATATGGGGGCGGGCCTCGTAGCCCGCGATCTCGAAATCCTCGAAACGGAAATCGTCGAGCGACTTGACATCGCGCTTGATGACGAGACGCGGCAAGGGCAGAGGCTTGCGCCGCAACTGTTCGTCGGCCTGCGCCAGATGGTTGAGATAGAGATGGGCATCGCCCAGCGTGTGGATGAATTCGCCCACCTTCAGCCCCGTCACCTGGGCCACCGTGTGGGTGAGCAGCGCATAGGAAGCGATGTTGAAGGGAACCCCGATGAATATGTCGGCCGAGCGCTGATAAAGCTGGCAGGAGAGGCGGCCCTCGGCCACGTAGAACTGGAACAGGCAGTGGCAGGGCGGCAGCGCCATCCTGTCCACATCGGCCGGGTTCCAGGCGGTGACGATCAGCCGCCGCGAGTGCGGGCTCTTGCGGATGCGCGCCACCACATCGGCGATCTGGTCGATGGTCGAGCCGTCGCGGGCGGGCCAGGAACGCCACTGGGCGCCATAGACGGGACCGAGATCGCCTTTGGCATCGGCCCACTCGTCCCAGATCTTGACCTTGTTGTCGCGCAGATATTTGACGTTGGTATCGCCGCGCAGGAACCACAGGAGCTCGTAGACGATCGAGCGCAGATGCAGCTTCTTGGTGGTGACCAACGGAAAGCCCGCCGCCAGATCGAAACGCATCTGGTGGCCGAACACCGAGAGCGTGCCGGTTCCGGTCCGGTCGTCCTTGCGGACGCCGCGATCACGGACGTGGCGCATAAGGTCGAGATATTGCCGCATGGGGCTCAAGCTAGCCGATTCCAATGGAGAAGGCGAACCCAACTCCAGCAGCCGGCGGCCGTAAGAGTCTTACTCTTGTATCAGTTCTCCCGAACCACCCATTTCCTTTGGAACGTCTTTCTGCTTCGGCAAGCCATCTTTCATTGGCAGAACCGTTTCCTGATAATGGACGTGAACCGCCGGTTTGAACGGCAGTGAAGGGATGACGGCGGCATAAACATCAATGAGTTTCCAGGCCGGATGGTCGGTGAAGAGATGCCCTCCGCAGGTCTTGCACCACTTGCGAAGGCTCCGGTCGGTCCGGTGATAAACCCCGATATTGTTGGCCCCCTTGGTAACCCTTACGGCATCGGGCTGCCAAAGAGTAAAGGCGTTGACAGGTCCGGCGGACCACTCGCGGCAGGCGCTGCAATGGCAGTAGCCCATTGCCACCGGTTCACCGGTCACCGTGAACTCCACGGCACCGCAGAAGCACTTTCCTTTGCGGGACTTGGCATCGCTCATGGGCGTATCCTTTTCCAGCGAGTGTGAACTGCACTTCAACTGCGCCTCATCAGAGACGTGGAGTCGGTTGAGAATTGATATCATTTCGGGTTGGAAGTAAAGGTCGGCTACGGCTAATTGCTCCCCAGAGGTTGCCGTCTTTCTGAAAGAAATGTCCGTAGGCCCGCGTAATGATGGGTTGAGGAGAATAGACGATCGAGCCGGTGTACGTTCCCGCCGCCCAGCACGACGGAGCCCTTGTCGCAAGAGCGCTTCGCGATCCCAATGCTTATGGCGCAATCGTACTCCGCTTCGAGGCCGCCCTGAAACGCTATGTCAGGCGCCTCCTGGGACGTCATGCCCAGTCCGCCGAGGATGTGCTGCAGGACGTATTCATCAAGGCCTACGTCAATCTCAACGACTATGATACCTCGCGGCCATTGGCGCCGTGGCTGTACCGCATCGCCCATAATGAGGCGGTGAGTTTCCTGAGAAAACGCAGCTCCGAGCCCCAGGTGATCGACGGCGAGGACGGGCGCTTCCTTCTTGAAAGAATGCGGGACGAAACCTTGGCGGACGGCCGGGTCCGGTTCGATCTCACCGAAAGCGGGGTCAACGGGGCCCTGATCGAACTCGATCCGCGCTACCGCGACGTGCTGGTGCTGCGCTATCTGGAGGACAAGAGCTACGATGAGATTTCCGATATTCTGCAAATGCCTCCGGGCACTGTGGCGACCCGCATCCGGCGTGGGCTGGAGCGGCTGAAATCCACTTTGACCACTTCGCCACCGGCAAGCGGAAGGCACGACGGACATGAGTGAATTGGACAAGGAAGTTCTGGCGAAGATCGAGAAGCTTGGGCTGAAGCCCCGGCCCTACATATATTTCTTCGCCAAACGCTCGGTGTTTTGGGGGCTCGCCGCCCTGTCGGTTCTGCTTGGCGGTGTCAGCGTGGCGGTTGCGATCTTTGCCGCCTCCGATTTTGCGGCAACCGGCGGCCGCGGCCTCGACGAGATGCCGTTTGACGATGTTGCCACCAGCCTGCCGGCCTTGTGGCTCGCCAGCCTTGCCCTGTTTACTGCCAGCGCCTGGTTCGGCCTGTCGCGGACGAGGTGCGGATACCGCTACCGGCCGGTGCACATTGCCGGAGCGGTGGTTGTCGCGAGCCTCGCACTCGGCATCGCTCTTCAGAGCCTCGATATGGGACGCTTGACCCACAGCTTCCTGGCCGCGCATTTTGCCATTTACGAGCGCTACACTTACATCGCCTACGCCGAATGGAGCCGCCCGGACGAGGGCTATCTCGGCGGCAAGGTCTTGTCGGTGAACGGACAAACACTGCGGCTCAAGGCTTTCGGCGGCGTGGAATGGCAAGTCGATATATCGGGGGCAGAGAACACGGCCGGCGAGTTGCTTTATGAAGATATCGCCATACGTGGGCGGAGAACCGGGCCATTGCAGTTCAAAGCCGTCACAATTGCGGAGTTTGACTGAATGCGAGTGCGTTCTGAAAGAAATTCCGCCGCCGGTGCGTATTGATTTGAAGCGGTGGGGATCGGTTCCCCGGTCGCCTTCACCCAGCGAGGACCGGAAAATGAACAAACTATCTCTCATCGCCGCAACTATCGCAGTTATGCTGGCTTTCCCGCCTTCCACAAGGGCCGCTGGCGACTCTGCGCTGGTGATAATACCCGCCGATTTTTCAACCATCATAAACAATCCCCTGTTCAAGATGCCCGAGGGCAGGACAACGTATTTCCGCTCGCAAACCGCGGATGGCCTGGAGAAAGGGGAAATCCTTGTCACCGGTGCGACGCGAACCTTGATGGGCGTCAAGACGCTCATCGTCCGCGACCGTGTCTATCTCGACGGCGTCATTCTCGAGGACACCATGGATTACTTTGCCCAACACAAGAATGGCGCCGTCTGGTATTTCGGCGAGGACGTCGACAATTACGAGGACGGCGTTCTCGTCGACCATGACGGAACCTGGCATGCCGGCGTCGATGGCGCCCGGCCCGGCCGACTGATGCTGGCTCATCCGAAAGTCGGGCAAGTCTACCGCGAAGAGTATTATGCCGGCCAGGCCGAGGACATGGCCAAGGTCCTGTCCGTTACCGCAATAGTCAAATCACCCCTCGGGACCTTCAACAACTGCCTCAAGACGGAAAACTGGTCGCCGCTAGAGCCCGGCGTAAAGGAACACAAGTTTTACTGCCGGCAAGTGGGCGGTCTGGTGCTCGAAAAGGACTTGCAGAGCGGCGAGCGTAATGTGCTGGTGAAAATCAAGTATTGCGACTGACCGGGCTGGACGCGGTATTTCCGGAAGCGTGAGTCCCAGTCCTGGGTTATCATGTCATTTATTGATTGCGCTGACGCCGGCAGGGACAGGGCGTGATGAGGTTTGTGACCGGACTTTTCGCCGTCGCGGCTTGGGCGGCAGCCGCTTGCGGGGCGCGCGCCGAGGATTGCGCGGCCCCCTGCCTCGGCTATGCGTTCTCGAGCGAATTCCAGGGCGATTGGATCGTGCCGCCGGGCTCTCCTGGCGAATCCTACGACCTGCAGCTCACGACCGACCGGGAATTCTATCTGGCACTGACCGAACAGGTAAGGCTGGTGACCGTCATCACCTCGGAAACCGTCAAGGACAAGGCGCCAGGCGAGAATCGCATCTTCGAGGATCAGGGCACTTTTGTCGAAATGCTCTATGCCGAAATCGACCTGGAACCGCTGACGGTGAAGCTCGGCAAGTTCGAGCCCGTCCAGGGCTGGGCATCGCCGGAGCTCGATGGCATTCACGCAACCGATATTGCCGGAAACTTCGACACTGAAGAACGCTGGGGAGTGGAGACAGGCTTCGCCTTTGAGGCGGCCGGCCTTGAGCACCTGCTGACCGCAAGCCTGTTCACCACCGACCGCACCGTCTTGAGCGAGTCGTTCTTCACCAACCGCGGCCGCGCCACGCTGTCCGATGGCGGCGCCGGCAACACCAGGGGCCTTACTTCGCTGGCTTTCTATCTCAGCGGATGCGCGGGGGCCGAGCCCGAGGAGTGCACCAGCGAGGGCGACTACGGCTACCGCCTGGGTTTCCGCTACCAGAAGGCGGGCCGGGCCACGCAAGACCAGATCGTTTCGGGGATCGCGCCGGACGATGAACTGGGCATCGTGGCGGACGCCGTCAGATCCGTCAGGATTGATGAGGACACGACCCTCCGGCTTTTGGGCGAGGCGGCCTATTTGCGCGATTTCGAGGATGGCGATGGCGATGCCTTGATCGCCACCCTTTCGGCCGCACTCGCAAAAGGCTCCTGGTCCTTTGAGTCGACCTATTCGCAGCAGCGGAATTTTTCCTCCAAAGCCGAGGGCGGCAGCACCGAGCATCTGGCCGACATCACCGCCATTTATCAATTCGGCGACGACGTGACCCTATTCGGGGAAACCTGGCAGGCGGCGGCGGGTTACAGCTATAGCCTTGATGCGGAAGGCGAATCCGCCCACATCATCGCCCTGAAAGTCACCGCCGACTACGCGGGGAGCATCGCTCTCGGCCCCTGATGCCGGGCCCCTTTCCCTTTCCCCCCTCCTGTCCTATATTCCCCCTGCCACCCCGCAAGGGGCGGCTATGGCGATAAACGGCCATCGTAATAAACCCATCGGACCCGGGGGCAGTACCCGGCGCCTCCACCAAATCAGGGGGCAGTGGTCAGAGGTCAGGTGTCAGGACTGTTTCCTGATTTCTGATGCCCGATTACTGATCCCCGCCACGGGGGCGAAATAGGATCGACGAGGGCGTAAAGGATGAACTTTTGCCCGCGATGGTTCCGGCGTTATCGGGCTAAACATATAGTTGCAAACGACAACTATGCTCCGGTCGCTCTCGCCGCGTAATGCGGTGCGAGAACCGAAATCAAAGTCCTGAGGCTTAGCCGTTTCAGGCGGGGTCCGCCGGCACCTGGCAACAGAAGCCGGC
>JANMQB010000446.1:0-2999 GCA_031370155.1 Hyphomicrobiales bacterium
CGCTCAAGGCCGATCCCGATCTCGAGCCCGGAATTCTCTTTGTCGAACGCCAGTTCGGCATTCTGGAGATTCATGGGCAGGACAAGGAGCGGCTTCTCGCCGCCGGCCGCGCCGTGCTCACGGGCATGGGGCTCCCGGAGGGCGATCAGCTCAAGCCCCGCATCCTCTTCACCGATGTGATCGAGGATGTCGCCGACAGCCATGCGGTGATCGTCAACCGCAACCGCCAGGCCTCGATGATCATGCCGGGCGAAACGCTCCTCGTCTGCGAGATGGTGCCCGCACTTTATGCGGCGATCGCCGCCAACGAGGCGGAGAAGGCGGCGCCCAAGTTGACCCTCGTCGATGTCCAGATGATCGGCGCGGCGGGACGCGTCTATATGTCGGGCCAGACGGCGGATGTCGAACGGGGCCTTGCGGAAATCGAGCGGGTTCTGGCAGGGATAGGCGGACGAGACGCCTGAGGGGACGTGCCGTGACCGATTTCGAAAGTCTGAGCCACGCGGACCAGCTCGCCTGCCTGCTCGAACTGGCGGAACAGTCGGCCGGCAACTACGAATTGCCGCGCGCCCTATCCGTCAAGATGATCAATCTGTCGGAAAACGCCACCTACAAGGTCGAAGCGCCGGACGGCCGCCGCTGGGCGCTGCGCATTCACCGCGACGGCTATCATTCGAGGACGGCGATTGCTTCTGAACTCGCCTGGCTGATGGACCTCCGTGACACCGGCGTCGTGGTGACGCCCCACCCGGTCAAGGGCAAGGACGGCGAGCTGATCCAGATCGTCGCCCATCCGCGCATGCAGCGCCCGCGCCATGTGGTGCTGTCGGAGTGGGAGACGGGATCGGAACCGGGCATCGGCGAAGACCTCTCGGAACCTTTCGAAATTCTCGGCGAAGTCACCGCCCGCATGCACATTCACACGCGGCAGTGGCAGCGACCCGCCTGGTTCCAGCGCCACAGCTGGGATTTCGAAACCAGCCTCGGTGAGGTAAAACCCCATTGGGGCCGCTGGCGCGACGGCATGGGCGTCGATGCCGCGAAGGCGAAGCTGTTCGGCCGCACCGTCGATCTGGTCGGCAGGAGGCTCCAAGCCTATGACAAGGGGCCGGATCGTTTCGGCCTCATCCATTGCGATCTGCGCCTCGCCAATCTGCTGATCGATGGCAAGACGGTCAAGGTCATCGATTTCGACGACTGCGGTTTCGGCTGGTACATGTATGACGCGGCAACGCCTGTTTCCTTCTACGAGCACGAGCCGCAGGTGCCGGGCCTGATCGAGTCCTGGAAGAAGGGCTACCGCAGGGTTCTGGCGCTCCCCAAGGCCGACGAGGACGAAATCTCGACCTTCATCATGCTGCGCCGCCTGCTGCTCGTTGCCTGGATCGGTTCGCACTCCGAAACCGACCTCGCCAAGTCCATGGGTCATCCATACACGGAGGGGACCGCTGGCCTGTGCGAGGATTATCTCCGCCGCTACGCCTGAGCCAGCGCTTCGAGGCTCTCGGGAAGAATCTGCCCGCCATCGACGATGATCGTTTGTCCGGTCACATAACCGGCTTCCTTCGAAGCGAAGTAAAGGGCGGCATGGCCGATGTCATCGACGGTGCCGAGACGCTTCAGGGGAATCGAGGCGGCCATGGTCTTCTGGTAATCCTCGCCCATGGCAATGAGCCCCTCGGTGAGGATATTTCCCGGCATCACCGCATTGACGGTGATCCCGTATTTCGCCAGCTCGATGCAGGCGGTGCGCATGAAGCCGAGCTGGCCGGCCTTGGTGGCGCCGTAATGGGTCCAGCCGGGAAATCCGGTGACCGGGCCGGTGATCGACGAGGTGATGACGATGCGGCCCTGGTCGGATTTCTTGAGATAGGGGAGAGCCGCCTTCACCGACAGGAAAGTGCCCTTGAGATTGGTGTCGATCACCTCGTCCCATTGCTCGACGGTCATATCCTCGAGCTTGGCCGGAGGGAAAATGCCGGCATTGGCGCAGAGCACGTCGAGCCCGCCGTTCCTGGCGGCCACGCTCTTCACCGCCGCCTCGAGGCTCGCCGGCGACGTGACATCGCCCGCCACTCCGAAGGCGCCATGGCCGATCTCCTTCGCCGCCGCCTCCGCCTGATCGCCGTGCCGCGCCAGGATCGCCACCTTCGCCCCGGCATTGGCGAAGACCCGCGCGATGCCCTTGCCGATGCCTTTGCTTCCACCGGTCACCAGAACCGAGCGGCCTTTGAGCGATGTGGACATGATCAAACTCCGTTGAGACTAACTCGAACCAATTTGCCGTGCCCGGCGCCTTGCAACGATCAGGCCGTAGCCGCCGATCAACAGGATGGCCGCACCGACGGTTGAGACGGTGCCGAGAACCGGAACGCCCGGCGTGTAGCCTGCCACCATCTTGGCGTAGAGATATTCCGGCACCGTCGTATCCGCGCCGGTGGTGAAGAGCGACAGCGGAAAATTGCCCCAGGACAGCAGGAAGGCGAACAGCGCCCCTGAGAACAGGCCCGGAAACAGCACCGGCAGGGTGATTTCCCTCAGTACCTGCCAGCGCGACGCGCCCAGGTCGAACGCCGCTTCTTCAAGCGCCGGGTCGAAACTATAGACCTGGATGGCGATGACCAGCGTCACCACGGGAATGATCCACACGAGATGCGCGAAGACCGCCGTCATCCAGGAAAGCTGCAGTCCCAGCGTATTGAACCAGAGAAGCAGCGCCAGACCGAGCACCGATTGCGGAAAGAAGATCGGCAGCAGGATGAGCTTCTGGTAGAAGGACCGTCCCTGCCAGTCATAGCGGGCGAAGGCCAGCGCGCCGAAGAATGCGATGACCACAGCGATCGCCGTGACGCAAAGCGCAATGCTGATGGAAGTCGAAAGCAATTGCCGGATTTCGATCGAATTGAAGGTCTTCTGCCACCAGTCGAGGCCCCATTTCGCGATCGGGAACTGGAAATATCGGCTGGCGGTGAGCGAGGCGAGCGTGATGCACACCGTCG
>JANMQB010000487.1:0-1944 GCA_031370155.1 Hyphomicrobiales bacterium
GCTTTTTGCCCGGCTGCAAAACGGGGGCGTTAAATACGGTGTTCCACCGGCTCGCGGGCTGCTGGCGGCATTGGGGCGAGGGCCACGGCTACTTCGACACGGCCGAGGACGCCCAGGCGTTCTACGACGAGATGTGCCGCATGCTCGCCGACCAGCGCGGTGCGCCCAACAGCCCCCAGTGGTTCAACACGGGGCTCCACTTCGCGTACGGGATCGACGGCCCGGCGCAGGGGCACCTCTACGTCGACCCGAAGACCGCCGAGGTCAAGGCCTCGACGTCGGCCTACGAGCGGCCGCAGCCGCACGCCTGCTTCATCCAGAGCGTGTCCGACGACCTCGTCAACGAGGGCGGCATCATGGACCTCTGGGTCCGCGAGGCGCGCCTCTTCAAGTACGGCTCCGGCACGGGCACGAACTTCAGCCGGCTGCGCGGCGAGAACGAGCCCCTCTCCGGCGGCGGCAAGTCGTCCGGCCTCATGTCGTTCCTGAAGATCGGCGACCGCGCCGCGGGCGCGATCAAGTCGGGCGGCACCACGCGGCGCGCCGCGAAGATGGTCTGCCTCGACGTCGATCACCCCGACATCGAGACGTTCGTCGGGTGGAAGGTGATCGAAGAGCAGAAAGTCGCGGCCCTCGTCACCGGCTCGAAGATCGTCAAGAAGCACCTGACCGCCATCATGAAGTCCTGCGTCAACTGCGAGGGGCCGGGCGAGGACTGCTTCGAGATCGACAAAAATCCGGCGCTCAAGCGCGCGGTGAAGGATGCCCGCCGCAACATGGTGCCGGATAACTACATCAAGCGGGTGATCCAGTTCGCGCGCCAGGGCTACAAGGAGATCGCCTTCGACAGCTATGATACCGACTGGGACGGCGAGGCCTATCGCACCGTCTCCGGCCAGAACTCCAATAATTCGGTGCGGGTGACCGACGATTTCCTGAGCGCGGTTGAGACCGGCGGCGACTGGAACCTGACGGCCAGGCTCTCCAAGAAAGTGACCAAGACGCTGAAGGCTCGTGAGCTGTGGGACAGGATCGGCCATGCCGCCTGGGCCTCGGCCGATCCCGGCATCCAGTTCCACACCACCATCAACGACTGGCACACCTGCCCGGCCTCGGGCGAGATCCGCGCCTCCAATCCGTGCTCGGAATACATGTTCCTCGACGACACGGCCTGCAATCTCGCCTCGCTCAACCTGCTGCAGTTCCGCGACGCGGCGACGGGCAAGTTCGACATCGCCTCATTCGAACATGCGGTCCGCCTGTGGACGGTGGTGCTCGAAATCTCGGTGATGATGGCGCAGTTCCCGTCGAAGGAAATCGCAAGGCGTTCCTACGAGTTCCGCACCCTGGGCCTGGGCTTTGCCAATATCGGCGGCCTGCTCATGACGGCGGGCATTCCCTATGACAGCCACCAAGGCCGCGCCATCTGTGCGGCGATCTCGGCGGTGATGACCGGCATTTCCTACGCCACCTCGGCGGAGATGGCCAAGGAGCTCGGCCCCTTCCCCGGCTTTGCCAAGAACCGCGAGCCCATGCTGCGGGTGATGCGCAATCACCGCCGCGCCGCCTATGGCGCCGCGGTGGGCTATGAGGCGGTGCGTACAGCACCTGTGCCGCTCGACGAGAGTGATCTGTCCGACCGGGACCTGGTGGCCCATGCCCGCAAGGCCTGGGACCTCGCGGTCACGCTCGGCGAAGCGCACGGCTACCGCAATGCGCAGGCCACCGTCATCGCGCCAACCGGCACGATCGGACTGGTCATGGATTGCGACACGACCGGCATCGAGCCCGACTTCGCGCTGGTCAAATTCAAGAAGCTGGCGGGCGGCGGCTATTTCAAGATCATCAACCAGGCGGTGCCGGAGGCTTTGCGCACGCTCGGCTACGGCCCTGTACAGATCGAGGCGATCATCGCCTATGCGGTGGGCCACGGGTCGCTCGCCT
>JANMQB010000510.1:0-4119 GCA_031370155.1 Hyphomicrobiales bacterium
CGATTTTCCAGAGAGCCGCCATATTCATCGGCACGCAAATTGGTGGCGCGGGAAAGAAACTGCTGGAAGATGCCAAGGCCGTGGCCGGCATAGACATAGATGAGATCGAAGCCCGCCCTCCTGGCGCGCAGGGCGGCGGCGCGGTGGGCGCGGCGCAAATCGCGGATATCGTCCTTGTCCATGGCGCGGGCCTGGACCGGATCCTGAAAATAACTGGCGGCCGGCATGGCGCTGGCGGCGATGGGCACTTCGCGCGACCAGAGATTGACCGCCGTATAGCCCGAATGACAAAGCTCGATGCCGGCGAGCGAGCCGTGCTCATGTATTTTTTCGGCGATGCGGGCCAGCATTGGCACGTCCTGATCGCTCCAGATGCGGAGCTCGACATAGGGGGAGACGTCGGCGCCATGGTGGATTTCCACCATTTCGGTGCAGACCACGGCCCAGCCGCCCTCGGCCTTGACGCCGCGCATGGTGGCGAGGGCGGTGGCATCGCGCCAGCCCATGCCGTTGCAATGTGGCACCTGGTAGAAGCGGTTGCGGGCGGTGACCGGGCCGATGCGGACGGGCTCGAACAGGATATCGTAACGCGGATCGCGGGACATGGGGGCAGTGGCTCTCTTCCGTCTCGACCGAGTTCATTTCAGGATGAAACCGCAAGCGATTTTTCCCTCCCCACAAGGGGGAGGGGGAAACCGAATGATCCCGTCTAAACTCATCAAGCTCTAGCAGGAGGATTTGAGCCAGCGCCATGGGGCTATGCCGCAGTGCAATATGGCTGTTGCGGAATGGTGACGTCTGACGGAAATTGAGGCGGTGTGGCAGTTTCCAGTTGCAGGGATCACGGCTTTTGGGGAGACTCGCAGCAAATCGGGCCGGGGCAGGGGTAATGGCGTATGGGTTGAGGAGGGCACTGATTGCCGCATCGCTAACCGGGCTGGCGGCAACTTCGGCATCGGCGGCGGGATTTGCCATCCGCGAGCAGTCGGCGGAAGGGCTGGGGGCGAGTTTCGCCGGGGTTGCGGCGGGGCTCGACGGATTGTCCTCGATGTTCTGGAACCCGGCAACCATGACGCTGCATGAGGATGAGGGCTTGCAGAGCGAATCGAACTATTCGCTAAGCATTCCTTATGCGCGGGCGAAGGACGGCGGCGACGTTCCCGGCGGATCGAGCGACAGCGGCGATATCGGCGAGTTGGCGTTCGCTGCCGCCTCCTATTATGTCTACCAGGTGAACGACCGGCTGTTCCTCGGGCTCAACCTCAATTCGCCCTTCGGACTTGCCACCGAGTCGGATGTCTGGGCGGGTTCGCTGCACGGATCGGAGTCCTCGTTGCTGACGATCAATGCCAATCCGAATGTGGCCTACAAGCTCAGCGACGAGATCTCGGTGGCCGCCGGCTTGCAGCTGCAATATGCCAACATCAATTTCGAATCGGTCGACCCGGCGACCGGAGCCATGGTGGACAATGTGGAGGGTGACGATTTCGGCGCGGGCTTTACCGCCGGCCTGCTGTTTACACCCAGCGATACGACGCAGATCGGCATCGGCTTCCGGTCGACGATCGAGCATGAGCTGAAAGGCAACGGCTTCGTCGGGCAGAATACGGGCGGGATGACGACACCGCTCGACACGCCGGAGATCGTCACCCTCGGCATCCGCCAGCAACTCGACGAGCGCTGGACGGTCATGGCCGGAGCCGAATGGACCAATTGGAGCCGCTTCAAGAACCTCACCGTCTACAGCGATCCGGGTGGCGTCGTGCTCAATTCGACGCCGGAGAACTGGAAGGATTCCTGGTTCGTCTCGCTCGGAGCCGAATATGCCTATAGCGACACACTGACGCTCCGTGCCGGTGTTGCCTATGAGGACTCGGGGGTGCCCACCTCGACCCGCAACCCGCGCATTCCCGACAACGACCGCTACTGGGTTTCGGTGGGCGCGGGCGTCAGGATCAACGACTGGCTGAAGGCCAATCTCGCCTACAGCCATGTTTTCATGGACGATGGCGATGTGGTGCTGACCGGACCCACGCCGCTCTATGCGACCTTCAAGCAGTCGATCGACATCGTCTCGGCTTCGGCCGCCATCGACTGGTGAGGCCGCCCACATTCAGCGATATCGAGGCGGCGGCGGCGCGGCTGGCGGGTTTCGCGGTGCGCACGCCGGTCATTGAATCGCCCCGGCTGAATGAACTCACGGGCGGGCGCATCCTGATCAAGGCCGAGTGCCTGCAGCGCACCGGCTCGTTCAAATTCCGCGGCGCGTGGAACGCAATCTCGCGTCTCGATGCGCGAGTGGCGACAGGCGGTGTTGTCGCCTATTCGTCGGGCAATCACGCGCAGGGCGTGGCCGCGGCCGCGCAATTGAAAGGCCTCGCGGCGCTGATCGTCATGCCTGCCGATACGCCGGCCATCAAACAGGACAATACGCGGCGCCATGGCGCCGAGATCGTCACCTATGACCGGGCCAGCGAAAGCCGCGAAGCGATCGCCGCGCGCATCGCGGCGGAGAGGGGTGCGGTCATCATGCCGCCCTTCGAGGATGCGGACATCATCGCGGGACAAGGCACCGCCGGGCTGGAGTTTGCGGAGGACGCGCGGCGGCTGGGTGTGGCGCTGGACGATGTGCTGGTGCCGTGCAGCGGCGGTGGACTGGCGGCCGGGATCGCTCTGGCCATGGAGGCGAAGTCGCCGGCAGCGCGGGTTCATACGGTCGAGCCCGAAGGCTTCGACGACTATGCGCGGTCGCTCAGGTCGGGCGGGCGCGAATGCAACGCCCGGATGAGCGGCTCGATCTGCGATGCGCTTATGTCGCCCATGCCGGGGGAGATGACCTTCGCCATCAATCAGCCGCGTCTGAGTGAGGGCTTTGCCGTGAGCGATGCCGACGCGTGCATGGCCATGCGTTTTGCCTTCGAGGAGCTCAAGCTCGTGATCGAGCCCGGGGGTGCGGTGGCGCTTGCCGCGGTTCTCACCGGCAGAATCGAAACCCGTGGCCGCAGTATCGGCGTCATCGCCTCGGGCGGCAACGTCGATGCGGCGCTGTTTGCCGGGATCGTCGGCGGCAAAAAAGTTGGGGAATGGCGAATGGGGAAAGGCGAGTAGTGAGTAGTGAGCGGCGGAGATGGTTTTCGTCGGTCAGGGCACCAGGCTGGCGGCCAGTTCGGCCTGGAGGGGAACTTCCATCGAATCCGTGACGGCGCGGCGGATGATGACGATGCGGCGCTTGTCGCCGGTCTGGGCCATGGCAGGTTCGGGGGCGGGCGGGGTTTCGGGTCCGGGTTGCCTGGCTTCGGTTGCCGGCGGTGCAGTCGCGGCGGCCGGCGTGTCAGGATCGGCAGCGATCCCGGCGCCGGACGGCGAGCCGCGTTGGACGATCAGGCGCGCACCCATCTTGACGGCCGGAGCCGTTGCGGCAGGCACAAAAATCGCCTCGTCCTGCTTGAAGTATTTTTTGTTCTTCAGCGCCAAGGCCTGGGCGGCGGATTCGGCCGAAGCGGCGGTTCCCAGCGATACAGCAAGCGCGGCGGCATCGTGACCGTTAGCCCCGCCGTCCGGATTTTGGCCGGCCGCCGGCCCTTGAGCGGCAGGCGCTTTCAGCACCTCGGTGCCGCTCATAGGAGCAAGCTGGGCGGGAAGCGCTGCAACAACGGCCTCCAGCTTCTTCAGGGCTTCGAGAATGCGGTGGATTTCGGCCGTCCGCTGGCGCTTGTCGCGCTCGCCGAGAAACCAGCGGCCGCGCGGGGTTTCCATGACCGCCCGCTCGATCGCATCATAATCCTCAGGTCCGAACTCGGGGTTCCGGCCCGTGACGGCACTCGTCATACGCATACTCCACACACAGGTCTGCGCACATCGCAGATGTCCCAGGCGGCCAATATTGTGGAAACTGGTGAATCTTTGGTTTAGGGTCTGTTGAGATTCAGGATTCCCAAATCAGTTGAAGAGTGATTCAAACTCCCAAAGGAGTTTGCTATGAACCGCTTTTGTTTGACTGATGCCCAATGGGCAGTGATGGCACCGCATTGTCTTGGAAAGCCGTCTGATCCTGGACGCAGTGGTGGCGACAACCGTCTGTTTTTGGAAGCTGTGCTGTGGATCGCGCGAACCGGCAGC
>JANMQB010000577.1:0-2491 GCA_031370155.1 Hyphomicrobiales bacterium
GGTTCACCGGACAATCGCCCAGATCCGCCACATTGGCGAGATCGTAGGGCACGATCCGCATGGTCTGGTGCATGCGCCGCACCATCGAGGACTGGTCGCGCATCTGCCGCGGGCCATGGCGGGGACCCGGCCGGTTGGTCGTGCCTCCGTCCCATGGAATGCCGACGAGGCCGATGTCGATGTCCTTCGCCTCCTCCAGCGGCACATGCGGCAGGCGCATGAACGTGGCGATGCCGCCGAAGCGCGGTGTGACGAGTCCGGAAACGGGTTGGTTGAATTTGCTCATGGGTTCCTCAGTTCTTGATGACCAGCTTGCGTGGAGTCTTGCACAGGCACTCGGCGCCGGTGGGCGTGATCAGGATGGTCTCAGACAATTCCAGCCCGCCATCGTCGAGCCACAGGGCCGGCATGAAATGTAGCGTCATATTGGGCTCGAGCCTGGTTTTGTCGCCGCGCCTGAGCGACATGGTGCGCTCGCCCCAGTCGGGCGGATAGGAAAGCCCGATCGAATATCCGGTGCGCGAATCTTTTTCGAAGCCGTGGCGCCTAAGCGTGTCGAAGAAGGCGATCGCCACATCCTCGCAGGTTTGTCCCGGTTTCGCCTTGGCGAGCCCCGCTTCGATTGCCTCCAGCACCGCTTTTTCGGCGTCGAGGAACTTCCGCGGCGGCTTGCCCAGATAGACGGTGCGCGACAGCGGCGCGTGATAGCGGCGGTAGCAGCCGCCGATCTCGAAGAAGGTGCCCTCGCCTGTCTTGAACGGCCGGTCGTCCCAGGTGAGATGCGGCGCCGTTGCGTCGAGCCCGGAAGGAAGCATCGGCACGAAGGCGGCATAGTCGCCCCAATTGCCGCCGGCGCCGAGGATCGCCTGCTTCTGCACTTCCGCCACCAGCACGTTCTTCGGCAATCCCGGCTCGACCAGTTCGACGATCTTGGCATGCATGGCATCGACGATTTTCGCCGCCCGCCGGATGAAATCGATCTCGTGATCGCTCTTGACCGCCCGCTGCCAGTTGACCAGCCCCGTGGCGTCGTGAAACGCGGCCTCCTTCAGGTGCCGGCGCAGCGTTTCATTGGCCGCCGCCGAATACCAGTAATTGTCCATCTCGACGCCGATGCGGGCGCGGGCCCAGCCACGGCCTGCGATCTCCCGCGCCAGATGGTCCATCGGATGACGCTCCGTGGATTGAACGAAATGGTCGGGATAACCCACGATATTGTCATGCCCCATGAATGCGGTGCGCTTGGCGCCATTGCCATCCATGCCGCGGCCCCACCAGACGGGCTCGCCTTCGAGACCCAGAAGTACTGCCTGATGCACATAGAACGACCAGCCGTCATAGCCGGTGAGCCAGGCCATGTTGGAAGGATCGGAGACGATCGCCAGATCGAGCCCGCGCGCCACCATGGCGCTGCGCGTCTTGGCGATCCGCCGCTCGTATTCGGACAAGGGAAAATGCAGGGTGACACCGGCCATCGCGCCAGTGTGGCCGGGCCGCAAGTCCCGCGCAAGTGCGTAGCAGTGGATTGCCGCCGCAGCATTCGATAGGAAGCCGCCATGGCTCAGGATTTCGACATCATCGTTATCGGTGCCGGCATTGCCGGTGCCTCGGTCGCGGCCCATCTCGCCGAAACCCGCAAGGTTCTGATCCTCGAAATGGAGGAAAGGCCCGGCTTCCACTCCACCGGCCGTTCCGCGGCGGCCTTTGAGCCCAATTACGGCCCCGCCCCTATTCGCGCACTCACCCGCGCCGCGCGCGGCTTCTTCGAAAATCCGCCGCATGGTTTCGCCACCGGCCCCCTGGTTACGCCGCGCGAGACCGTTTTCTTGGCACCACCCGATCAGGTGGCCGCCTTTGAGAAGCTGATGTGCGAGCAGCAGGGCATGCGGGAAATCTCTCTCGCGGCGGCGCGTACGAAATTCCCATTGCTTCGCGACGGCTACGCGGCGCGCGCCGCGCTCGATCCCGGCACCGCCGATCTCGATGTCGATGTGCTGCACCAAGGCTATCTGCGCCTGTTCAAATCCCGCGGCGGAACTCTTGCCTGCAATGCCGAACTAAGGAACTGCGAGCGTGCCGGCGGCCTGTGGATTGCCGAAACGCCCGCCGGAACTTTCCGTTCACGGATCATCGTCAATGCCGCCGGCGCCTGGGGCGATCGTGTCGCGGGGCTCGCCGGAGTAAATCCCGTCGGACTGCAGCCCAGGCGCCGCTCCGTCGCCGTTGTCCCGGCTCCCGGAGGCCACGACCCCATGCAATGGCCGCTCATCGGCGATGCCGGCGAGACCTGGTACGCCAAGCCCCAGAGCGGCAAGCTTCTGGTCTCGCCCGCCGACGCAACGCCGGTCGACCCGCACGATGCCTATGCCGACGACATGCTATTGGCCGAAGGTATCGACCGTTTCCAGCAGGCCACCATGATCGAGGTCACCCGCGTCGAGCATACTTGGGGCGGCCTGCGAAGCTTCGCCCCCGGCGGCAACCCGGTCTG
>JANMQB010000062.1:0-1643 GCA_031370155.1 Hyphomicrobiales bacterium
GTCGATTGCGCTTTGCGCTTTCTGAATTCGTCCTGCGCCCGCTTGAGCGCCGTTTGATCAGACATGAGATCAAGAATGGTTCCGGCGATTGTCTTGCCGGCCGTTTCGACGGTGGGATCGATGCAGGCGGGAATGCCGCCCAGCGCATTCATCGCCCATTCGGGATAGGCGTAGCCCGCCGGCCCCTTCAGCACGGCACGGCCGACATAGAAGCGCACGGTGGGCGCATGCCAGGTCATGTCGGTGTAATCATCGGAGGTGTAATGGGTTTGCCAGGCGGGAATGTCGTGGCGCACGCGGCGTTCGGCCTCCTGTGGTGCTATCAACCGGCCCAGTTCATCCGCAAACGGATGTTCCAGCGGCGCGATACCCAATTCCTTTTGCAGCGCCCGCGCCGTCTTCACCGCTTCGGCGCCGTAGCACGGCGCACCGGCGAGTTCGAGATTGCCGAAGGCGATCTCCGCCATGGCATGATTTGCCAGACCCGGCTTCGATTTCGACACCCAGTGGCGTTTCACCGTGCAATGGGCGACCGCCGCCGCGGCTTCGGCATTCCTGTCGAGAACCGCATAGATTTTCCGCAGCATGTCCACATCGGGGGCACGGGCGGCGAACATGATCATCGCCATCTGGGCGGGGAGATTGTCGGCGGTGGCCTGGCCGCTTGCCAGGGTCGTCTCATTCAGCGTCCAGGTGCCGGTATGCGGCAGCATGTGGTCGCGCAGCATCTTGGAGAGCGTGTACATGGCGACGACCGCATCATTGGCGCCCGGTGCCCGCGCCTCCGTGTGGGCGGTGGGGATTGGCATTCCCGCCTGGTCCTTGGTGACGCCCTGCAGCCAGGTTTCCGGTTGGTCGCACAGGAACTCATAGATCGCCGCGTAATAGGGCCCGCAATGGGTGTCCCAGCGGGCCGTATTGCAATAGGGCATCATGTAATGGGGATGAAAGGAGATGATGGCGTCCAGCCCGTCGTAATAGCCTTTCGCCGCATGGATGGGCTTCGAGCCCCTGACTTTCTCGGCCGGCTCGCCCATGAAGCGGATGGAGCCGGTAATGCCATGTTGTTCCATTGCCGCCTTGGCCGCCAGAGCGCCCACCAGCGATCCCATGCCGAGCGCCGAATGGGGATCGGTGTGCCCGCCGGCAAAGCGCGACAGACCCTTGCGGGGCGCGCGATAGGTGTCCGCCACCTGGCAGTTGCCGGGTACGGCGTCATATTCGGCATAGGCCATGATGCTGGGGCCCTTGCCGCTCGACCAGGTGGCGGAGAAGGCCGTCGGCATTCCGCCCGAGCCTTGCTCCACCGTGAAGCCTTCGGCGCGCAGGCGCTTCACATACCATTCGCAGGAGCGGTATTCGCGCCAGGCGGTCTCGGCCAAATCCCAGATATGGGCATTCCATTGCGACCAGTCGGGCTGCTGCGCCGTCACCCAATCGAAGGCCGTGCGCTTTGCTTCCATCATGGCTTCAGTCCCTCGATCAGCGCGGCGGCCGCCCGCCGCAAATCCCTCTCGGCAAATCCGGCGAAACTCAGCAGCAGACCGTGTTCGCGCTTGCGGCCGGCGTAGTGACTGGAGAGCGGCTGCACCTCGATGTGACGGGTGGCGAGCCTTGCCGCGATCGGCCCGTCGTTCAAATCG
>JANMQB010000123.1:0-12190 GCA_031370155.1 Hyphomicrobiales bacterium
AGCGCGGCAGCGGCAGGCCGGAAGGTCCGGTCTGCTTGCCCGCCTGACCCGTCGAGGCGGTGGTTTCGGTGCTTTGGGCGGCGCCAGCCAGCGATTCGGCCCGGTGCCCGAAGAACGACCACGAGACCGCCGCGGCCACCACAAGACAGGCGCCCGCCAGAATTGCGGACCCGAAACGACGGCCATTTTCGCCAGTTCTGGACATTCCCCGCGGACTTCCCCTTTCGCGTTTGCGCCCGGCGAAGCCTCTGCTAGACACGGCGCATAATTTACACCACCCCTTCCGCCATGCAACGGAAAGGCCCATGGCAGGATTGGCGGCCCCGGGTTAAGATTATGTCAAGAATTGTCGAGCGGAGCCTGAAGTCCCGATGAGCAAGCGCAAGCCTGTGGTTGTCGTCACCCGGAAATTGCCGGACGTCGTCGAGACGCGGATGATGGAGCTGTTCCAGACCAGGCTCAACGCCACCGACCAGCCCATGGGCAAGGCCGAGCTGATCGAGGCGGTGAAGCAGGCCGAAGTTCTGGTTCCCACCGTCACCGACCGCATCGACAAGTCGATCCTCATGCAGGCGGGCGACCAGCTCAAGCTCATCGCCAATTTCGGCACCGGCGTCGACAATATCGATGTCGAGACGGCGGTGGCGCGCGGCATCACGGTCACCAATACGCCGGGCGTCTTGACCGAGGATACCGCCGACATGACCATGGCGCTGATCATGGCGGTGGCGCGGCGGCTGATCGAGGGCGCCAAGGTGATCGGCCCCGACAATTCATGGGCCGGCTGGTCGCCTACCTGGATGCTGGGCTCGCGCATCTGGGGCAAGCGCCTCGGCATCATCGGCATGGGCCGGATCGGCACCGCAGTCGCCCGCCGCGCCAAGGCCTTCGGCCTGCAGATCCATTATCACAACCGGAAGCCCGTGCACCCCAAGATCGAGGAGGAACTCGAGGCCGCCTACTGGGAAAGCCTCGACCAGATGCTGGCCCGCATGGATATCGTCTCGGTCAACTGCCCGCATACGCCCGCCACCTACCATCTGCTCTCTGCCCGCCGCCTCAAGCTGATGAAGCGCGAAGCGATCGTGGTCAACACTTCGCGCGGCGAGGTGATCGACGAGAACGCGCTGGCCCGCATGCTCGAGGCGGGCGAGCTAGGCGGCGCCGGCCTCGACGTCTTCGAGCACGAGCCCGCCGTCAATCCGCGCCTGCTCAAGGTCAAGAACGCGGTGCTTTTGCCGCACATGGGTTCAGCTACCCTCGAGGGCCGCATCGACATGGGCGAGAAGGTGATCATCAACATCAAGACCTGGGTCGACGGCCACAACCCGCCCGACCGCGTGCTGCCGTCGATGCTGTGAAGATTTGTGTTTGCTTCATCCTGAAGTGAGAGGCCCAAAGGGCCGAGCCTCGAAGGATCGCCACGTGAACGGTCTGTCAGCGGCCCGTTACTCCTTCTTCTTCTCGCCGCTCTCCGCCTCGGGCTGCGGCGACGGCGGGGCAAGAACCGTCGCATTGCGCGTGCTGATTTTAACCCGCTTCACCCGGCGCGGGTCGGATTCGACGATTTCGAATTCGAGACCGCTGTCGTGGCGGACGATTTCGCCGCGCGCCGGCACCCGGCCCGCCATCTTGAAGACCAGGCCCGCCAGCGTGTCGGCTTCTTCCTCTTCGCCGGCCAGGAGTTTGACGCCGAGCAGTTCCTCCAGTTTCTCGATATCGACGCGGCCGTCGGCGGCATAGACGCCTTCGCCGAGCGGCTTGATCAGGTTGTCTTCGTCGGTGTCGTGCTCGTCGGAAATGTCGCCGACGATCTGCTCGACCAGGTCCTCGATCGACACCAGCCCGTCGGTGCCGCCATATTCGTCGATGACGATGGCGAGATGGATGTGGCTCGCCTGCATCTTGACCAGCAGATCGGCGGCCGGCATCGACGGCGGCACGAACAGCACTTCCCGGTGCAGTCCCGACTGTTTCACAGGCTGCGCCAGATCCGCGGCCGGGATCGACAGCGACGGTGCCGCGGGCTTGACAGATTTGCTCTTCCGGCGCCTCGCACCCTTCACCGCCATCCAGCGCATGAAGTCCTTGACATGCACCATGCCGGCGATGTCGTCGAGACTTTCGCGGTAGACCGGCAGGCGCGAATGATTGGCCTCGGTGAAGCGCTGTAAGAGATCGTGCATCGTCGCCGTATCGTCGATCGCCACGATGTCGGCGCGCGGCACCATGACGTCGTCGACCCTGAGGCTTGCGAATTCGATGATGTTGAGCATCATCGATTTTGCTTCTTCCTTGAAACCCGCGCCGGGATATTGCGCCTCGTGGGTTTCGATGGCGCCTTCCAGGCTTTCGCGCAGGCCGATGTCGCGGCTGCCGAACAGCCTCGCTTTCAGCCACCTCCAGAAGCCTTCCTTGCGCGGCTCCTGGGAATGTCCGCCGTTCGCCGTGTCAGTGCCGCTCATAGGGGTCCGTGATTCCAAGCTGCTTCAGGATCAGGCGCTCCAGCGCTTCCATGTCTTCCGCTTGGCCTTCGGTTTCGTGATCGTGGCCCAGAAGATGGAGGACGCCGTGCACGATAAGGTGAGTTGCGTGGTGGGGCAACGGCTTGTCCTGTTCCTCGGCCTCGCGCGCCACCGTGCCGAAGGCGAGCACGATGTCGCCGAGGGGTGTGGGCTCGCCCCGCGGTACCGGTAGGCCCGCGGGTGCGGGAAAGGAGAGGACATTGGTGGGCTTCGCCTCGCCGCGCCATTGCCGGTTAAGCTCGGCGATCGCCGCGTCGCCGGTGAAGAGAATGGCAAGCGAGGCCGGCCCAGGACCCCGATAGGCGGCTTCCAATGCCGCATCCGCCGCGTGGCGCGCCAGTTCCACAAGGTTCGCGACGGCGTCCCAACCGCTGTCGTCGGCTGAAATGCTGACCGTCATTTTTTCGGTTTTGCCGTCTTCCTGTCATAGGCTGCGACGATGCGGCCGACGAGGGCATGGCGCACGATGTCGTCATTGCCGAAGGCGATTTCTGCAACCCCCGGCACACCTTTCAGCGTCGCCACCGCGTCCGCCAGTCCCGACGTGACGCCGGCCGGCAGATCGACCTGGCTGGGATCGCCCGTCACCACCATGCGGCCGCCTTCGCCAAGCCGGGTCAGAAACATCTTCATCTGCAGCGGCGTGGTGTTCTGCGCTTCGTCGAGGATGATGAACGCGGAAGACAGCGTGCGGCCGCGCATGAAGGCGAGGGGCGCGATCTCGATCTGGTTTTCGGTGAGACCTTTGGCCACGAGGCTCGCCGGCATCACGTCATAGAGCGCATCGTAAAGCGGCCTGAGATAGGGATCGACCTTTTCCTTCATGTCGCCTGGAAGAAAACCCAGCCGCTCGCCCGCTTCGACGGCCGGCCGCGACAGCACGATGCGGTCGACATCGCCGTTCATCAAGGCTTCCGCCGCACAGGCGACCGCCAGATAGGTCTTGCCGGTGCCGGCCGGTCCGGTGCCGAAGACGAGTTCGTTGCGCCTTATCGCCTCGACATAATTGCGCTGCATCGGCGTTCGCGGCATCACCAGCTTGCGCCTTGTGCGTATGGCCGCGCCGCCGCTCTCGTCCGCCGCTGCCGCTTCGCGCATGCGGATTGCTCCTTCAACATCGCCGCGCGTTACTTCCAGCCCGCGCCGCGCCCGGCTGTAGAGCGAGGATAGCACATCGCGTGCCGCATCGCGCGCCGCCGGTAGCCCGCGCACCGCCACCCGGTTGCCGCGCGGCGTGATGTCGACGCCGAGCCGGTGTTCGACCAGGGCCAAATTTTCGTCATGCTCGCCGCACAAGAGCGACAGGAGCCGGTTGTCGTCGAAAGCCAGGGTGAGGATATCGCGCCCGGTGGAATCGGCGCCGGACTTGGCGCCGGTGAGGTCGTTCGCACTGACAGGGCGATTCAACGGGCTGTGTCTCCAGAATCAATCATGCCGCATCCCTATAATGGCCTGAAAGACTGTTGGTTCCAACACCGTCAATATGCGCCTCGACGATCTGGCCGACGGTTAATTTTCCAGCGGGGAGATGCACGGCCTGCAAATACGGTGAACGGCCCACCAACTGGCCCGGGTCGCGGCCCGGTTTTTCCAGCAAAACCGGGAGCTTGCGGCTGACGCAGGCAGCGTTGAAGGCGCTCTGCTGGCGCTGCAGCAGGGCCTGCAATTCATGCAGCCGGGCCAGCTTGACCGGCTCCGGCACCTGGTTTTCCGCTTCCGCAGCGGGGGTTCCCGGCCGTGGCGAATATTTGAAAGAATAGGCCGCAGCATAGCCGACCTCGCGGACCAGCTCCAGCGTCCGGGCGAAATCAGCGTCGGTCTCGCCGGGGAAGCCGACGATGAAATCGCCCGAAATGGCGATATCGGGCCGCGCCCTGCGGATGCGCTCGATGAGGTGGAGATAGGACTCCGCCGTGTGCCCGCGGTTCATCGCCTTGAGCACCGCATCGCTTCCCGCCTGCACCGGCAGATGCAGATAGGGCATGAGCTTGGGGTTTTCGCCATGGGCGGCAATCAATTCATCATCCATGTCGCGCGGATGGCTGGTCATATAGCGCAACCGCTCGATACCATCGATCTGTGACAATCTTGCAAAGAGGCCCGCCAGCGGCACCGGCGCGCCATGTGAATCCAGGCCGTGATAGGCATTGACGTTCTGGCCGAGCAGGGTCACTTCGCGCACTCCTGCTTGCGCCAGGCGGCGGGCCTCGCTGTCGATCTGTTCCACGGGCCGCGAGAATTCAGCGCCCCGCGTATAGGGCACCACGCAAAAGGTGCAGAACTTGTCGCAGCCTTCCTGCACGGTGAGGAAGGCGGTCACCGCCTTGCCGGCAACCCTGCGCTGGCCCAGCCCGCCGAACTTGTCCTCGGCCGGAAATTCCGCCTCGATGACGGCCCGTCCCGTTCCCTCCCGGCGTTCCAGCAATTGCGGCAAGCGATGGTAGGTCTGCGGCCCGAAGACCAAATCGACGGCGGGCTCGCGTCTGACGATTTCCTCGCCCTCGGCCTGCGCCACGCAGCCAGCGACCGCAATCAGCATGTCATAGCCCTTGGCCCGGCGATTCTGCTTCATCCGCCTGATCTTGCCCAGTTCCGAATAAACCTTCTCGGCCGCCTTCTCGCGGATATGGCAGGTGTTGAGGATGACGAGATCGGCCTCTTCCGCTGCCGCCGCCTCCGCATAGCCCAAGGGGGCCAGCGTCTCGCGCATGCGCTCGCTGTCATAGACGTTCATCTGGCAGCCATAGGTCTTGACGAAGACCTTCTTCGGGCTCGCGATCATGGCTGCTCTGCTAGCCTATTTCCCGGCCGCCGTGAAGCGCCCGCACCAGGCCCTCGCGTACCATGGCCTCCGCGCGGCGGGCCAATCCCTTCCGGTCACCGTCCGGGGCAAGTGGCGGATGGCAGACGACCGTCACCTCCATGGGCCCCGCCGCCAGTGCTTCCCACAGATGCGGCGGCAGATCCATGTCGCCATACCAGGCATAGAGGGGCCTGAGCCTTCGGTTCATCGGCATGTTGCGGTGGCCGTCATAGGCAATCGTCACCGGCTGGACCCTGACCTGCGGCAATTCGGCGGCGCCGAAAAAAGCTGTCTTGAACGGCCGGACGCTGGCCCCGTCGCTCGAGGTACCCTCGGCAAACAGCACCAGAATATCGCCGGCCTTCAGCCGGTCCTCGATTTCATCGCGGCCGCTGCCGGTGGTGTGCCGCCGCTCGCGGTCGATGAAGACCGTGCGCTGCAGCCTTGCCAGCGATCCGAAGAAGGGCCAGCCGTTGACCTCGCGCTTGGCGATGAAGGAGACGGGTGCTACGGCGCTCAGAATGACGATGTCGAGCCAGCCCACGTGATTGGCGGCGATCAGCGCCGGACCCTGAAGGACGGGCTCGCCCAGGACCTTGAGACGCACGCCCAATATGCGCAGAACCGCGCGGTGGTAGTGCATGGGAAAACGCCGCGCCATGGCCGGCCAGAACCAGACGAAGAGCTGCTGCAGCGGCATCAGCGGCAGGGTGAAGGCGGCGAAGACCGGCAGAATGAAGAGCGGCCGCAACCGGCTCATTGGACGAGCGCCTTGCGCATGACGATGGCATCCTCGTGGCCCTCGCCGCTCCGATAATAATCGCGCCGCCGGCCAGCCTCGCTGAAACCGCAGGCGGCATAGAGCGCCCGCGCCGCTACATTCGAGCCCGCCACTTCTATGAACAGCGATATCGCTCCCAGTGCCGCAAGCCGTGCCGCCTCGTGGGCGATGAGTTTTGTGGCGATGCTGCGCCGCTGCGCGATGGGCCGAATGCCGATGCTGATGATTTCCGCTTCATCGGCGGCAAGCCGGAAGAGCGCGAAACCGATGGGCTCGTCCCCCGCGAGCGCCAGAGCGACGGATGCACCGGGCATGGCCATGAGCTTGGCAAACTCTCCGGCACTCCACGGGTTGTCGAAACTTTCGGCGTGAAGGGCGGCCAGAACCGGGGCCTCCGCCAGCGAAGCTTCGCGGATGACGATGGCGGCAGTGAACTGCTGCGGCTTCGCATCGGGCGCACGAAGATAAAGCGGTGCCGGCATTGAACCGGAAACGGCGGCACCCATAGCCAGCGGCCAGAAGTTTGCGGCACTTGGAATATCGCCCGCTCGGCTCCGCGTGAGGTCGTCGCGGCTCGTTGCGGCCAGCACGCGCTCGGCCCCGCTGCCAAGAATGAAGCAGGGTCCCTCGGGCAGCAGTCGCGCAGCGCCGGCGGCCGTCATTACCGCGGGCCTGCCCGTGATCTTGCCGCCCTTGAAGAGCGCCGCATAAACCTCATCCCTGCGGGCATCGGCCGCCACCAGGATCGGCTGATCTCTCTCCATCTCATTGGCGGCAATGGCCGACAGCGTGTCGATGCCAATGACTGGAATATCGAGCGCCAGGCCAAGCCCGCGGGCCATGGCGAGGCCGATGCGGACGCCGGTGAAGGTGCCAGGCCCGGTGGTAACGGCGATGCGGTCGAGTTCGGAAAACGCCAAGCCCGCCTCGGCCATCGCCTGGCGCACCATGGGAGCAAGCGCTTCGCCATGGCCGCGTTCCATCGCCACATGGGCCTTGGCCAGCGGCAAATCATGGCCGCTGCCGCCCACCGCGACCGAGCAGGCGGCCATGCACGTATCGATGGCAAGAAGCTTCATGCAGCGGCGTGATAGGCCGCGGCGGCGGCTGCCGTCAAACCGGGCGCACTTCACTCACTTCCGGGACGAAGTGGCGCAGCAGATTTTCGATGCCGTGCTTGAGGGTGGCGGTCGAGCTCGGACAGCCTGAGCAGGAGCCCTTCATGTTGAGATAGACCACGCCTTCCTTGAAACCCTGGAAGGTGATGTCGCCGCCGTCCTGGGCCACCGCCGGCCGCACCCGGGTTTCCAGCAGTTCCTTGATGGTCGAGACGATCTGGCTATCGGCCGCGTCGAAGAATTCCTCGCCCCGGGCGGTCTCGCCTCTTTCCTGCTTGAGGACGACCGGCGCCCCCGACAGGTAATGGTCCATGATCAGGCCGAGAATGGCGGGCTTCAGGTGCTGCCATTCGCCGCCCGACTTGGAGACGGTGATGAAATCATGGCCGAGAAATATGCCGGAGACGTTCTGCACCGAGAACAGGCGCTGGGCCAAGGGCGAGTCCGCCGCCTCTTCGGCCGCCCGGTATTCGCGGGTCGAGCCCGGCAGCACCGGCTTTCCGGGGATGAATTTGAGGGTGGCGGGGTTGGGCGTCGCTTCGGTCTGGATGAACATGTCCGATTCCTCTTGTCGGATATCATATAGGCCAGATTAGAACAGTTTCAAAGTTTCAAAAGAGGCTTGACGCCGCCTCTCGGGCGATGTATTGAACCGGAAGGTTAATTAATCTGATGGTTTTATACGAAATGGCCCCCGACTCCCTGACCGCCACGCTTTCGGCCCTCGCCGATCCCACCCGGCGGGCAATCCT
Organism: Hyphomicrobiales bacterium; assembly: GCA_031370155.1. Lineage (GTDB taxonomy): Bacteria > Pseudomonadota > Alphaproteobacteria > Rhizobiales > Aestuariivirgaceae > Aestuariivirga. The sequence goes on from JANMQB010000123.1 coordinate 7,980, forward strand.
GGCCCGCCTCGCCGCGGGCGACGCCTCCGTCAAGAAACTGGCTGAGCCCTTCGCCATGAGCCTTCCCGCCGTCTCGAAACACTTGAAAGTGTTGGAGCGCGCGGGCCTCATCACGCGCAGCCGCGAGGCGCAGTGGCGGCCATGCCGCATTTCACCCGAGCCATTGAAGGACGTTGCCTCTTGGCTCGAACAATACCGCCGCCTGTGGGATGAACGCCTTGAACGCCTCGGTGCCTATCTCCAGGATATCCAGAAGGGGAGCGCCAATAACAGCCAAAGCTGAAGTCACGCCGCCGGAGGCACTGGACTTTATCATCGCTCGCGTCTTTGATGCGCCGCGCGTGCTTGTCTTCCGCGCCTTCACCGAACCCGAGCGCATGCAGCACTGGTGGGGCCCGAAGGGTTTTACCGTCGTGAAGTCGGAAATGGATTTGCGTGTGGGCGGCATCTATCACTATGGCCTGCGCGCGCCCGACGGCACCACCATGTGGGGCAAGTTCGTCTATCGCGAGATTGTCAGGCCGGAACGTATCGTTCTCATCAACTCCTTTTCGGATGAGGCGGGCGGCACCACCCGCCACCCGATGAGCCCTACCTGGCCGCTCGAAATGCTCTCCATCTTCCTGTTCGACGAGGTCGAAAAGACCCGCACCAAACTCACCGTCAAATGGTCGCCGCACAATTCGGACGAAACCGGGCGCGCCACCTTCGCTGCCGGTCACGACAGCATGAAGCAGGGCTGGACTGGAACTCTCGATCAACTGGCCGCCTATCTGGCGACGGCCTGAGTGCCCTTCGATCAGGAGACGATGAAGCCGACGATCTCGCGCACCTCGCGCACGATGGGCGCGGCGATCGCCCTGGCCCGGGCCGAGCCGTCGGCCAAAACGCTTTCGACATAGGCGGGGTCGGCCTGCAGCCGCTTGGTTTCCTCCCCCACCGGCCCAAGCCGCGCCACCGCCAGTTCGGCGAGCGCGTTCTTGAACACCGAGAACTGCCCGCCGCCATATTGGGCGAGGACCTGGACGGCGCTTTGATCCGACAGTGCGGCATAGATGCCAACGAGATTTTCGGCCTCGGGCCGGCCCTTCAGCCCCGCCACCTCGGACGGCAGCGGCTCGGGATCGGTCTTGGCCTTGCGGATCTTCTTGGCGATGGTGTCGGCATCGTCGGTCAAATTGAGCCGCGACAGGTCGGACGGGTCGGACTTCGACATTTTCTTGGCCCCGTCGCGCAGGCTCATGATGCGGGTACCCGGACCGGTGATGAACGGTTCCGGCGGCGGAAAGAAGATATCGCCATGGCCCGCCTCGCGGATCGCATCGCCGTAATCGAGATTGAACTTGTCGGCGATGTCGCGGGCCAGTTCGAGATGCTGTTTCTGGTCTTCGCCCACCGGCACATGGGTGGCCTTGTAGGCGAGAATGTCGGCCGCCATCAAATTGGGATAGACGTAGAGACCGACCGAGGCCGCCTCCTTGTCCTTGCCCGCCTTCTCCTTGAACTGGGTCATGCGGTTGAGCCAGCCGACGCGGGCCACGCAGTTCAAAACCCAGGCAAGTTCGGCATGCTCGGCCACTTGGCTCTGGTTGAAGATGATGCTCTTGCGCGGATCGAGGCCGCAGGCGAGATAGGCGGCGGTCACGTCGAGGATCGCCTTGCGCAGTTCGCGCGGCTCCTGCCACACGGTGATGGCATGCAGATCGACCACGCAATAGATGCACTCGTGGGTGTCCTGCATGTGGATCCAGTTGAGCATGGCGCCGAGATAATTGCCGAGATGCAGAGTGCCGGTCGGCTGCATGCCGGAAAACACGCGCGGAACGAATGCGGACATGGAGAACCCCTTGAGAGCCGCGCTGCTTATGCCCGCAAACGGCCACGCTGAAAAGGGGGCGAGGCCCGGCCTTGCTCGCTATCGGATTCACACATATCTGGAGCGCCGACACCTCAGAAATTCCCCTTCTCCCCGCACGCAGTGCGGGGAGAAGTTGCCCGGCCTGGCTACGCCGAAGCGAAGCTTCAGCTTCGCCAAGGCGAGAGGGCGGATGAGGGGCTGCTGCCGCGTGACGGGCTGGCAGTTCGACTCGCGGAGAGACCACCCCTCATCCGGCGCTACTCGCCACCTTCTCCCCGCCGCAAGCGGCAGGGAGAAGGGGAAATGGGAGAGAGGCATTTCTGTGCATATGATAGCGGCCTTGCCCGCAGCCTGCCGCCGGTCTAACCCCTCTGCCATGCCCGAGCTCCCCGAAGTCGAAACCGTCATGCTGGGCCTGAAGCCCGTGCTCGAAGGCCGCCGCATCCTCGCCGTCGAGCAGCGCCGCGAGGACTTGCGTTTTCCGTTCCCGAAAGATTTTGCCGCGCGGCTGCAAGGCAGGCGGGTCGAGAACTTGAGCCGCCGCGCCAAATATATTCTAGCTGCGATCGAAGGCGGCGACACGCTTCTCATCCATCTCGGCATGACCGGGCGCTTTACGATTCTGTCGGACGGCGGCGCCCGCAATCTTGGCGAGTTCTATTTCGAGGAGGGGGCGGGCGAAAACGGCAGGGGCCCGCACGACCACATCGTCTTCCGCCTCGAAGGCGGTGCCAGCGTGGTCTACACCGATCCACGCCGCTTCGGCATGATGGACCTGTTTCCGGAAGGCCATGCCTCGCGGCACAAGCTTCTGAAGGGCATCGGCGTCGAGCCCCTCGGCAATGAATTCAGCGCCGAAGTTCTGGCGTGCGCTTTCGCGGCCAAGAAGGCGCCGCTGAAGGCCGCCCTGCTGGATCAGCGCATCGTCGCCGGCCTTGGAAACATCTATGTCTGCGAGGCGCTACATCGCGCCCGTCTGTCGCCCAAACGCAAGGCCGCGACTCTGGTGAAGCGCGGCAAACCCGATCCCCGTCTCGACGATCTCGTCAGCCATATCCGCGCCGTGCTGCGCGAAGCAATCGAAGCCGGCGGCTCGACACTCAACGATTACGCCCGGCCCGACGGATCGGACGGAGCCTTCCAGCACCGCTTTGCTGTTTATGACCGCGAAGGAGGGACTTGCGCCGCGCAAGGTTGCGCCGGCACGATCAAACGAGTCGTGCAAGCGGGCCGCTCGACTTTCTATTGCCCGTCGTGCCAGAAATAGGAAAGAAGGGTGATGGTCAAGTCCGCACGAGGGAGAGGGGCTTAACCGGATGATCCGCTCCAATCCGATCAGGCACTAGATCGGCTCCTTGAACAGCACGTCGCGGTCGATGATGAAATTGGCGAACAGCGGCAGGCTCGCCGCCCCCATGGCGCGGGCGTCCGATCCGATCGTACCCTCGACGATCTCGAAGCGGCTGATGCCTTGCGTATTGACCCGCGCCAATGCCGCCCGCATCGCCGCCACCAGGCGGCTGCGGACGTTTGCCGGCATGGCGCCGTCGATCACCACGGCGGCGCATTCGAGCACGCTGGCAACGCCCGCCGCCGCCTGCGCCAGACTCGCCGCGGCCTTCTCGATCCAGGCGTCGAGGGCGGAACCGGCATCGCTCCAGTCGCCGGCATTCTGCCAGAGGAGATCGGGATTGCGGCCGGCGCGGCGCAGGTCTTGTTCGAGCACATGGAAGGACGCGCTGCGGATCAGTTGCTGCGAACCGGCGCCTTCGGCGGTAACCGGGAAGGAGCCCAAGGCACCGGCATTGCCGCTCCGCCCCTGATGCAGCGAACCGTTGATGACGATGCCGCCGCCGATGAAATAGCCCACGTAGAAATAGGCGTAATCGCGGTACTCGTGGCCCTTGCCGAACAGCAGCTCGGCGGCGCAGGCGGCGGTGGCGTCGTTGCAGAAATGCACCGGCCAGGCGGTGAGCCTGGCGATCGCGCCCGAAAGATCGAAGCCGCGCCAGGCCTCCAAGACCGCATGTGGCGCGCCCATCTCCTCTTCCCAGTTCCACAGCTCGAAGGGCGCGGCGATGCCAATTCCGCGGATGCGCTCGCGCTGCTTGGGTTTGAGGCCGGCGATCAGCGTTTCGATCTCCGAGGTAACGAAGCCGAGTAGTTCCTGGGGCGCTGGAAACCGGTAGGGCCGGTGCAGCGTATTGCGCACCTGTCCGGCGAGATCGAGCAGCATGAGGTCGCCGGAGCGGCGGCCGATCTTGAGGCCGATGGCGAAGGCCCCGTCCGGATTGAGCGAGAAGGGGATGAGCGGCTGGCCCACCTTGCCGCGCTGCGGCTTGTTGCGGGTGAG